>CALDHJ010000109.1 GCA_937941555.1 uncultured Granulosicoccaceae bacterium
ACTCACAAGGCTGACCCCGACGCCGTGCGGCTTCAGATCGACCGCGAGCGAGCCCGCCAGGTAGGCGATGGCGGCCTTGCTGCCGCCGTAGGCCGAGGCCCGGCTGAACGGCAGATAGGACGCTGTCGAACCGACAATCGCCACACGGCTCCCCGATTGCAAGCCCGGCAATATCGCCTGCAGGCAATTGGCCGTGCCGACGGTGTTGATGTGCATCACGCGCTCGAACAGCGCGGCGTCGAAAGCGCGCACGTCGTCGATGTATTCGCAGGTGCCCGCATTCAAAATCACGAGATCCCAGGGTGTCTCGACACCCTGCAACGCCGCCAACGTGCTCTCGCGGTCGGCGACGTCGAATTCGAGCACCGCACAGCCAGTCGCATCGCGCACGCTCTGCAAGCGTTCGGCGTTGCGGCCACAAGCCGTGACCTGCCACCCCGCCGCTGCGTATTCGTGCACCAGTGCCGTGCCGATGCCGGAACTCGCGCCGGTGATCAGGACCTGTTTCATCCACTCATCCTGTTCTTGAGCCAGCGCACCGCACCGCCGAGGACCGGCACGTGTTCGTACAACATGGCACCGAGGTCGAAGTAGTCTCGGTGGTAGGTGATGCGCTCGTCGAATTGCACGTGTGTCACACCCTCGAGCGACAAGGTCGCGCCACCGCTAAGGCGCGGGTGCGCGTAGTGCATCTGCCATTCGATCCAGGCCGACGCGCCGGGCGGCAGGTGGACACCCTGAAACTCGAAGCGGCACTCGGTGATGTTCTGGGTCGTGCGCGCGAAGTAGCGTTGCAGCGCGGGCAGGCCCTCGATGCGGTGGGTCGGGTCCTGGAACACGACCCCGTCGCTGTAGACGGCTGGAATTTCGCTCAGGGCATCGACCCCGAATTGTTCGTAGAAATGACGCAGGCGCGCGACGGCCGGCGGCTCGCCTTGCGCATTTTGCGTATGATTCTCGCTCACCACAGCGTAGTGTCCTCGCCTCTACCTGTTTGTCTGAACTGCATAATGGCGCACCCCATGTCAACGCAACGTGAAGACCTCGGATCACACCGCGAAAGCCAGGGCCTGCTCGGCACCCTGGTTCGGGTTCACATCCTGCAGATGCTGTTCATCAGCGTGATTACGGCACTTGGCGTCTACACCGCTGCCCTCGTGGTCGAGAAGGTCATGATCCGCACCGCGCTCGAAAAGGAGGCGGAACACTACTGGCAAGCCCGCAGCGGCGACCCGGACTTCCCCGCCCCGAACACGGCCAACCTCACGGGCTACCTCGCCACACCGGCGCACCAGGATCCGGGGGCCGCGGCCTTCTCGAGTGCCGCACTCGGCTACCAACGCTGGCAACAGGGCGACCAGGACACCTTGATACATGTCTCTGAGGACACCAACGCGCGGCTGACCCTGGTGTTCGACGAACAGAGCGTGCGCAAGTTGTCATTCTACTTCGGTGTGGTGCCACTGAGTCTCGCGCTGGTAGTGATCTACGCCTCGGCCTGGCTCGCCTACCGCTACTCGGCGCGCTTTCTCTCGCCGGTCACATCGCTCGCCTCGACCATGCGCCACTTCAACCTCTACACACAGAAATTCGAAGACCTTCGCCTGGACGCCTACACCCAACCGAACCAGACACAAGAGGTGCGCACGCTCGCCGGCGCGCTCAAGACCTTCACCGCGAGACTCGCGCAGCAGATCGTGCGCGAGCGCGAATTCACACGCGACATCAGCCACGAATTCCGCACCCCGCTGGCAGTTGTGTTGGGCTCGCTCGAGGTGATCGAACAGGCGCCGAATGACGCAGCCCGTCAGCAGCGCGCTGTTGCGCGGATGCGCTCCACCTGCGAGGACATGCTGTCGACCATGGAGACGCTGTTGCTGCTCGCCCGCGAAGACGCCGAGCCCGGTGCTGGTGAGCTTGCCAACCAGGAATGGCTCACGCGCCTAGTCGAGCAGATTGCAACGACGCACAACAGCGACGGCCATGTAAACATCGGCGTCAGCGTCCACAATCCGATCGCGGTCGAAGCACCCCGTCAGGCGCTCGCGATCGTGGTTGGCAACCTGCTGCGCAATGCCTGCAATTACACACCATCGGGCGACGTCACCGTCTCGATGCACAGCGACCGCATCGTCATCGCCGACAGCGGGCCGGGCATGAACAACGAGACGCTGACGCGCATGCAGGAGCCCTTCGAGCGCAACGCCGACAATCAGGCTGGTCACGGCCTCGGTTTGGACATTGTAAAACGGGTCTGCGAGCGCTTCGGCTGGTCACTCGAGTGGCACAGCCAGCCCGGCGAGGGCACGCAGATCAGCGTGGTGTTGCCGGCGCCGGAACCAACCTGACACCCACACCTTTGACCGTCTCGATCATCGGCCGCTCGAATGGCGCGTCGACGGCGCGCCGCAGATTGTAGAGGTGGCTGCGCAAAGCGTCGGTGTCAGGCAATTCGTCGCCCCAGAGGGCGTCGAGCATTGCCGCTCGTGGCACCACATTCGGCGATTCTCGCGCCAGCAGGTGCAGCAACTTGAAGCCTACCGGCGACAGCCTGAGCAACTGACCGGCGCGGATGGCACGGTGGCCGTTGACATCGAGTGACAGGTCATCAATTTCAATCGTGCTCTGCGCCCACTCACCGCGGTGGCGTTTGACCAGAGCCTGCACCCGTGCCACCAGCTCACGCTGTTCGAAGGGCTTGATCAGGTAGTCGTCGGCACCGGCCTCGAAACCGATCAACTTGTCATCGAGTTCGTTGCGCGCGGTGAGCATCAGAATGGGCACGTCTCGCATACCGCTGCTACGGATTTCCCGACACACATCCAAGCCGGAGATGTCAGGGAGACCGACATCGAGAACGATCGCGTCGTAGCGATTATCCCGCGCGAATGCCATGCCTGTATTTCCGTTTGCCGCGTAGTCGCACTCGATATCCCTTGTATCGAGGTAGTCGATCAGGGTTTCTGCAAGAAGCCGGTGGTCTTCAACGAGCAGTATCAGCATGGACAAAGGCAATCAGGGCAATGCGTTCGGTTGGGTACAGCATGGCAGATGCGGCACCGACCGCCAAAAAAAAAGAGCGCTGATATCAGCGCTCTTTTTCTGTTGTGCCCAGGCCGGCTCAGTGTTCCGGTACGGGTGACTCAGGCCGCTACGCGACCCACGTTCGGAGCCGGACCGTCGCTGTTGATCTGATCGATGAGTTCGAGCAGCACAGCGTCGGCCTGGTCGTTAGCCACCTGGCAGGTTCCTGCCGCCTCGTGACCGCCGCCACCGTAGCGCAGCATCATCTCGCCGACGTTGGTCGCTGAACTGCGGTCGATGATCGACTTGCCGGTCGCAAAGACAGTGTTCTGTTTCTTCAGACCCCAGAGCACATGGATCGAGATATTCGTCTCGGGGTAAAGCGCGTAGATCATGAAACGGTTGCCCGGCCAGATCACGTCCTCATCGCGCAAGTCCAGCACCACGAGGTTGTCGTGTACCCGCGCGCACCGCGCAATCTGTGCGCTGAATTTCTCGCTGCACTCCCGGTAGAGCGTCGAGCGCTCGACCACATCCGGCAACGCCATGATCTCGTCGATCGACAAGGTCTTGCAGTGATCGGTCAGCGCCATCATCAGCGCGTAGTTGGAGATGCGAAAGTCGTGGAAGCGGCCGAGACCAGTGCGCGCATCCATCAGAAAATTGAGCAGATTCCACCCCTCTGGCGCGAGAATCTCTTCCCGGCTGAACTGCGCTGAATCGCCTTTGTCGACGGCCACCATCATTTCATCCCACTCTGCTGGGAAGGCGTCGTGACCACCGTAGTACCGCCACACAACCCGAGCGGCCGAGGGCGCATCCGGTTCGATAATGTGGTTCTCCTGCTTGCCGCTGGCACGCAACACTTCGGAGTGGTGGTGATCGAAACACAAGTGTGAGCCGGGCACGTAGGGGAGATTCGTCGTGATGTCGCGCGACGAGATATTGATCTTCCCATCCTGCATGTCCTTCGGATGAACAAACGTAATGTCATCTATCAGGTCGAGGTGCTTCAACAGCACTGCGCAGATAAGGCCATCAAAATCACTGCGGGTCACCAATCGAAATTTGGTGTCTGCCATCAACATAGTCTCCGAAACGGGCATCAACCCACATGACATCGGCGGTTGAACCGCACACTTGATGCGTTAATTGCCATACCGCGCCGGGAATTAAATCAGCATACATATGATCAACATGCCCAAGGTGTGCCTGGAGCGATCGAGAACACCTTATCCTTCCAGCCTGTCATGCGATTCAGAGCTGCGAAGACAGCGCGGCTTCTCGCCAAGTCTGCGCGAGAGACCACAGCTCACTTGCCACGCAACACTTGAGCCCACGCGCGCAAAGCCCCACCATCCTCTTTATCAGCACCTCGCTGGAGAATTTGGAGTTATCGGTATGAATATGATCGGCACACTCGGCAAAGTGGCCATGGGCGTCATGGTCGCGCGCGGCATCGGCAAAATGCTCAGCAAGCGTGGCGCGCAGCAACCCGGCGGCACGGGCCAGACCGGCGGCCTGGGCGGCGGCCTCGGCGACCTGCTCGGTGGCGCACTGGGTGGCGGTGCTTCATCAGGTGGCGGCGGGCTCGGTGGTGTGCTCGGCAGCGTCCTCGGTGGTGGTGCCGGTCGCAGCAGCGGTGGCGCGGGCGGCGGCCTGCTCGGCGGGGTGCTTGGCAGCGTCCTCGGTGGTGCAATGAAACAGGGCGGGCAATCCGGCGGCGGCGGACTTGGCGACCTGCTCGGTGGTGCGAGCCGTGGCGGTCTTGGTGGCGCGCTCGGCAATGCCCTGGGCGCCGAGGGAAAACGCGGTGACGGCATTGGCGGACTGCTCGATTCGCTCGGCGGTGGCGGCGGCAGCCAGGGCGGTGGCAGCCTGGGTGACCTGCTCAACAGCGCGCTCAACGGCCAGTCGGTCGCAGCACAACCCTCCGAAGAACAGAAAGCCGAAATACTGCTGCGTGCCATGCTCATGGCCTGCAAGGCAGACGGCGAGATCGACGAACGCGAACAAGCGCGGATCGGCGAACACCTCGGCGACGTAAGCGCCGAAGAAGCGGAGTTCGTGCGCAGTGTGATGCGTGCGCCCGTCGATATCGACGGACTGGCCCGGGACACCCCGGCCGACATGGCACAGCAGGTCTACATGATGAGTGTGCTGGCCATCGATCTCGATGAGCAGTCAGAAGCGCAATACCTGCACAAACTGGCGCAAGCCCTGAACGTGTCGCAATCAACCAGCAACGCGATCCACGAAAAACTCGGCGTGCCGACGCTCTACAGCTGATCGCGGCTGCACGACACCGTAGCCGGGCCGGAACACGCGTTTCCGGCTCGGCCACGCAATAGCCACGCACGGCATTCCACTGCTGCGGTAAACTCCCCGAACTTCGTCTCAGCGTTCGCGGCGTGACCGACCTCGCAACCCACCACTACATCCTGATCGCACTGACTTTCGTGTGGAGCGGCTTCGTGCGGTCCGGGCTCGGGTTCGGCGGCGCTGCCCTGGCGTTGCCCTTTCTGCTGGTAATTCACCCCGAGCCGGTGTTGTTTCTGCCGCTGCTTGCGATCCACCTGCTGATTTTTTCAGTGTGGATCACGCACGGCCGCCACCTCGTCGCCCGTTGGCGGGGCAGCAGCCAAACGCGCACGGCGTCGAATATCGATTGGCGCTTCATCCGCTACGCCCTGGCCATCATGATGGTGCCGAAACTGATCGGCATTGTCGGTCTGATCACGCTGCCGGGTGAAACCGTCAGCATCGTGATCTGTGTGATCATTGCAGCCTACGCGGTCGGTTACATCACCGACAAACCGATTGTCAGCCAACACAAGGCGACCGATATCCTGTTCCTCGCCATCGGCGGCTACGCGAGCGGCATCTCGCTGATCGGCGCCCCGCTGATCGCGGCGGTCTTCGCCAGCCACGTCGCACGCAGTGCGCTCAGAGACACATTGTTTGTCACCTGGTTTGTCGTGACCGGCCTCAAAGTCATCGCGCTGATGGCCGCGGGCGTCGACATGCAATGGGTCCACCACCTCTGGCTGCTGCCCTGTGTCACCGTCGGTCACATACTGGGTATGCAGGTTCACGAGTGGTTGCAGACCGGTGACGCTAAACTGTTCAATCGATTCCTCGGTACGGCGTTGCTGCTGGTGAGCAGCGTGGGCATCGCCACGGCCTGGAACACATGATTCGCACCACAACACTCCGCGCGCGCCGCAAGCGTGCACCTTTCCCCGACTAAAGAGACTGAAACTTGAGCAACGCCTTTCAACCCGGACAACGCTTTCTCAGTGAAGCCGAACCCGAACTCGGCCTCGGGCTTGTCAGCGATGTTGCGCTGCGCCAGGTCGAACTGCTGTTTCCCCTGCTCGACGAAACACGGCGTTATGTGGTCGACAACGCTCCGCTGTTGCGGCTGCAGCTCAACCCCGGTGACACCGCACAATCGGTTCAGGGCTGGGAGATGCATGTCGCCTCGGTCAGTCTGCGGGACAACCTGCTGCTCTACACCGGCACCCGCAGCGATACCGGTGAGACCGCCGAGTTGCCCGAGCAGCTGCTGTCGGCCCAGTGCAGCCTCAACCAACCGCGCGAGCGTCTGCTGGCAGGCCAAACCGGCCGTAACCGCGACTTCGAGTTGCGCGTGGACAGCCTGCAGCGCCTTGGCACTGCGCACCGCTCGCCGCACTACGGACTGCATGGGCCGCGCGTGTCATTGCTGCCGCATCAGCTCTATGTCGCAGACCAGGTCAGCCGCCGCCACCACCCGCGCGTGCTCCTGGCCGACGAAGTGGGTCTGGGCAAGACCATCGAAGCCGGCTTGATCATCCACCGGCAACTGCTCAGCGGCCGAGCCAGTCGGGTGATGATTCTGGTGCCCGACGCCCTGCGGCACCAATGGCTGATCGAGCTTCGCCGGCGATTCAATTTGCGGTTCACACTCGTGACCGAAGAATCGTTCGAACCGTTCAGCGACGCCCAATTGCTGTTGTGCCCGCTCTCGTTGCTGCTCGAAGACGAGGCGCTGCGCACCGACGCACTCGCCGCCGACTGGGACATGCTCGTCGTTGACGAGGCCCATCACCTGCACTGGACGCGCGAGCAGTCGAGTCCGGGGTACGACCTCGTCGATACGCTCGCAGCCGCCACACGCAGCGTGCTGCTGCTGACCGCCACCCCGGAACAATTGGGGCGCGAGGGGCACTTCGCCCGTCTGCGCCTGCTCGACCCCGACCGCTTCCACGACCTCGACGCCCACCTCGACAGCGAGCAGGCCCATCGCGCCGTCGCCATCGCCGCCGAGCCGTTGTTCCAGCCCGACCTCCCCTTGAGCGACAGCCAGCGCGAGGCGATCGAGCACTATCTGCAGGACGATGCGAGCCGGGCGCTGTTGGCGCAAGCCCTCGACGACGACACCCGCCGCACCCTGCTCAATCGCCTGATCGACCAACACGGCACTGGCCGAGTGCTGTTTCGCAACACGCGCGCATCGGTCGGCGGCTTGCCTCGCCGTGCCCTGCAACACCACCCATTGGAAGCAACAGGCGATGACACAACCGTGGCCGACGCTCGCCTCGACTGGTTGCTCGCGACCCTTCGTCGCGAAGCGGACAAGCGCTTCCTGCTGATCTGCGCCGAGGACGACACTGCACTCGACATCGCCACCGAACTGCGGCTTCGCGCTGGCATCGTGGCGTCGGTGTTTCACGGCGGCATGAGCATTCTCGAGTGCGACCGCGCGGCAGCCCACTTCGCCGACGCCGACAGCGGCTGCCCGATCCTGATCAGCTCCGAGGTTGGCAGCGAGGGGCGCAACTTCCAGTTTGTCAACGAACTGATCCTCTTCGACCTGCCACTCGACCCGGACCTGCTGGAACAGCGGATCGGGCGTGTCGATCGCATCGGCCAAGACCGCGACGTGATCGTGCATGTGCCGACCCTCGAGGGCCACGCCGACGCC
>CALDHJ010000110.1 GCA_937941555.1 uncultured Granulosicoccaceae bacterium
GTTGGTGCCTTTGGCTTCGGGTTCTCGCAGCTCTTGTTGCTCTACATTTGCATCAAGTGTGTGAAAGGCGGCGAGAAAGCCACTGACCAAGTCTGGGAAGGGGCCGAGGGTCTGGAGTGGACTGTGCCGTCACCGGCGCCATACCACACCTTTGAAACCCCCCCGGCGATCAAGTGAGCATGGAGCCCACCCGCATGAAACGTTTGCGATTGCCGCTGCTTCTGGCGGCGATTGCAATCACGTTCTACGTGCTCGGGATGGTGGCGGTGACCAATGGTTGAAGAAACCCGAGAAAGCACGCCGATCCTGTCGGCCAAGCTGATGATGATCGTGGTCGGCATGTTCGGCTTCGGTTATCTGTTGGTGCCGCTCTACGACATCATCTGTGACGTGACCGGACTCAACGGCAAGACCGGCATCATCGACGTGCAGGCCGCCGACGGTTACACCATCGACGAAAACCGGGATCTGGAAGTGGCCTTTTCCGCGACGGTCAACGCCGCGGGAAGCTGGCGGTTCAAACCCGAAGAGGCCAGCATGCGGGTCAAGCCGGGCGAGCAGTACACGGCATGGTTCGTGGCTGAAAATCTGGCGACGCAAGACGTTATTGGGCGGGCCGTGCCGAGTGTGGCCCCGCAGCCTGCCGCGCGCTATTTCGACAAGACCGAGTGCTTCTGCTTCACCAACCAGACCTTCACCAGCGGTGAGAGCAAGCGCATGCCGGTGACCTTCGTGGTGAATCCGGATCTGCCCAACAATTTCGAGAGCCTCGTGCTCTCTTACACCTTTTTCACGATTGACGATTGAGTGCACAGCGCCACGGGCTTGTGTAGCAAGAGACTGAGGAGAACCTTATGAGTACCGCCACGGGATATTATGTACCGCACGAGGCCAGGTGGCCGATTGTGGGCTCCATTGGTCTGTTCGCTTTCTTCTGGGGCTTCGCCGATGTGGTGAACGGCACCGGTTGGATGTGGATGGCGGTCGGTGCGGCCATCGTGATCTACATGATGTTCGGCTGGTTCGGCCTCGTTATTCGCGAGAGCGAAGGCGGCATCTACAACGCGAAAGTGGATGTGTCCTTCAGGATGGGGATGGGTTGGTTCATCTTCTCCGAGGTCATGTTCTTTGCCGCGTTCTTCGGTGCCTTGTTCTACGCGCGCCAACTCTCCGGGCCCTGGCTTGGTGGTGAAGGCAACAACGCCATGACCAACGCCGTGCTCTACCCGGGTTTCGATTACGTCTGGCCGAGCAATGGCCCTGGCGCCATCGGCGGCGACTACCAGATCATGGGTTGGTTTGGTCTGCCGTTGATCAACACCTTGCTTCTTCTGACGTCGGGCGTGACCTGCACAATCGCGCACCACGCGATCCGTGATGGCGACCGCAAGAAAATGGTGCGCTGGCTCGCGGCGACTGTGGCGCTGGGTTTCATCTTTGTTGGCTGTCAGGCTTACGAGTACATCCACGCCTACCAGGACCTTAACCTCAAGCTGACCTCCGGGATCTACGGTTCAACCTTTTTCATGCTGACCGGGTTTCACGGATTCCACGTCTGCATGGGTGCGCTCATTCTGATGATCGTGATGTTCCGCGGCATGAAAGGGCACTTTACTGCAGAGAATCACTTCGCCTTCGAGGCGGCCGCCTGGTACTGGCACTTCGTCGATGTTGTGTGGCTCGGCTTGTTCCTGTTCGTGTACATTTTCTAAATACGGCAGGCAACACGAAAAAGCGCCCGGGAAGGGCGCTTTTTTTTGGCTTCGATTCAGCGTTTGCGACGCGTCAGGGGCGCTGTCGCAAACGCCTCTAGAGCGGACGCGGATTGAATTCCAAAACCCCGGTCAAAGCAGCGATAATAACGATAACGATTGCGAGCACGGACAATCCGATCCGGATTGTCAGCGCGTTGCGAACCCGGTTCGACTTGCCCTTGTCCTTGATCAAAAAGCCCAGACCCGAAAACAGGGCAACGCAAATCATGATCAACAAGACGCCCAGTAACACTTTGACGAGAAGCATGGCCGTGACTTCAGTGGCGAGAAGGTGACGACAAGTATACCCGACACCCAGCCGGGCCCCGGCGGTCCAGAACGCCGGCCCAATCTGGTGCAGTTCGACCTCGGCTCGTGGCGCTTTTCGGCGCCGCTGGTGCCGATTCTTGGCTTTGTGCTTGTGCTGCCGCTGTTGGTGTCGCTTGGCTTCTGGCAGCTCGACCGGGCCGCGCAACGCATCGCGTTGATGGACAATGTCGAAGCTGCGCGCACGCAAGCGCCGTTGACAGTCGATGACGCGCGCTTGCTCGACGCGAACGACCGCTACCTGCCCGTTGAAGTCAGTGGGCGCCTCGACGCCGCGCGGCAGTTCCTGCTCGACAACCGCGTCAACGGCAAGGTCGCAGGCTACGAGGTGCTGATACCTCTGATATACAAGCCCGGCAAGGCGATTCTGATCAATCGCGGGTGGCTGCCCGTGGGACAGTCGCGCGCACAAAAGCCGGACGTGTCGTTGCCAGCAAGTGTGGCGGAATCGGTCACCTTGAGCGGGCTCGCGGCGGTACCACCTGAACGCTTTACGCTTGGCGAGGCGCTGCAGAGCGCTGACGACTGGCCGCGTCTGCTGCAAGTTGAGGCCTTTGAAAATATTGCCGCAGCGCTGGATCTTGAGCTGCTGCCGCGGGTCTTACAACCGGGGCAGCTCGAGTGGGGCTTTCAGGCGCTTTGGACGCCGCTCGAAAAAGGTCCCGAGACAAATTACGCCTACGCGCTGCAGTGGTTCGCGTTGGCGGCAACTCTTTTCATCATCACATTGGTCGTCTGCACAC
>CALDHJ010000111.1 GCA_937941555.1 uncultured Granulosicoccaceae bacterium
ATCGACAAGGATACGCCACCATCCGGAGCAGGCGCCCGAATGAGCACTGATCTACACACCCGTCAACGCACTGCCGACGGCACCCAGCGCAACACGGCTACACACATGACTGCAGACCAATCCCCTGCTGACAAACTCTCCGCGCTGCTGAGCGCATCGTCCACTGCCACGGACAGCGCGCCGGTGGCAGAGCCGATGCGCTGGACCTCCGCGAGTGCGACCCACGTCGGCTACGTGCGCCAGCACAATGAAGATGCATTCCTCGACCACCGCGAGCAAGGCCTGTGGGCCGTTGCCGACGGTATGGGGGGCCACTGGGGCGGCGCATTGGCCAGTCAGACCGTGATCGACAATCTGGTCGATTTCGTTCGCGCTGACGACCTGGCCGACAACGTGGCCAGCCTCGAGCAACGTTTACACCAGGCGAACCGCCAGTGTGCAGAGCGCGCCGGCCCCAAACGCAGCATGGGCAGCACCGCTGCCCTGCTGTTTGCCCACGACCCCTTCTGCTTTTTCCTCTGGGCCGGTGACAGCCGCGTCTACCGCGTGCGGGACGGTGATATCGAACGCATTTCGCGCGACCACAGTGTGGTTGAGCAAATGGTGCGCGACGGCCAGATCACTGAGGCCGAAGCACGGCACCACCCCTCGGGCAATGTCATCACGCGTGCGGTGGGTGTGGCGAAGACCCTGGACGTTGAGGTCGAATTCGCGACCACGCGCCCGGGCGACACCTTTCTGCTGTGCAGCGACGGCTTGTACCGCCATGTCGAAGACCGCGAGATCGCGACTGCCCTCGCCGACGGCGAACTTGATCACGCCGTCGACAGCCTGATGAAGCTTGCGCTGACCCGCGGCGGCACTGACAACATCACGATCGTGGCTGCCCGCTCAGAATACTACCACTGAGCCGCCACCGGGCTGCCGCGACAACTGCGACGCGGCAGCCTGAAAAGACCGGGCAGTTGTAACCCGGCCCAAGGCTGACTTCACACCAGGGAACCTCCGAACAAGCCCCTTCAGGCGCGATACTGCGTTGATGCCAAATCAAAAAATGCTCATTTACTGCGTGTAAACTCCGCTTTTTTGCTCTGGCTTCGCCTTGTCTCGCGCTCAGCTGGGACTTGTTCTGAGTCTCCCTAGTCGTCCTCCTGGTCAGAACCGGGCTCTCGTTCGAACTGCAAGCCCGACTCACCCGCACTGACCACAACCGTATCGCCTGTCCGATAGTCGCCCGCGAGCAGTCGCTCTGCCAGGGTGTTCTCGAGATGTGTCTGAATCGCCCGACGCAACGGCCGCGCACCGTACACCGGATCAAAACCGGACTCGGCCAGAAAGGCGAGCGCCGAATCGGCAATCTGAAGAACCATCCCCTGCTCGCTCAAGCGCTCGGCCAGCACCTGAAGCTGAATGCGCGCAATGGACTCGAGTTCCGAACGACCAAGACCGTGGAACACCACCACATCATCGACGCGGTTGATGAACTCTGGCCTGAAGACGTGCTGAACTTCCTGCATCACCGCTGATTTCATGCCGTCATAGTCAAGCTCGTCGGCGCGGGCCTGAATCACATCGCTGCCGATGTTTGAAGTCATTACGATCACGGTATTGCGAAAATCCACGGTGCGACCGTGGCTGTCAGTGAGCCGTCCATCATCAAGCACTTGCAGCAGGACGTTGTAGACATCCGCGTGCGCCTTTTCGATTTCATCGAGCAGCACCACTGCATAGGGCTTGCGTCTGACCGCTTCTGTGAGTTGCCCACCGGATTCGTAGCCGACATAACCCGGCGGCGCACCGATGAGCCGCGCAACAGCGTGCTTTTCCATGTACTCGGACATGTCGATTCGCACCATCGCATCGGGGCTGTCGAACAAGAAGGTCGCAAGCTGTTTACACAACTCGGTCTTGCCCACACCGGTCGGCCCGAGAAACAGGAAACTGCCATTGGGGCGCGACGGATCGGACAAACCGGCACGTGACCGGCGAATGGCGTTGGAAACCGCTACCACGGCCTCGCGCTGCCCGATGACACCCTCCGCCAAAACCGATTCCATACGCAGCAGTTTGTCGCGCTCGCCTTCGAGCATGCGCGACACCGGCACCCCCGTCCAACGGGAGACCACCTCAGCGATCTCCTCGTCCCCGACGCGGTTGCGCAGCAGGCTGAACTCACGCTCCTCGCTGTCATCGGCATCGGCAAGCTGCTGCTCAAGCGCCGGAATCTGTCCGTATTGCAGCTCCGACATACGCTGTAGATCACCGGAGCGGCGTGCGACATCGAACTCGAGCTTGGCCGCCTCGAGTTGCTCCTTGATCTGACTCGCTCCCTGCACAGCGGCTTTTTCACTGCGCCAGGTTTCGTCGAGGTCGGCGAAGGCACGCTCTTGTTCATCGAGCTCGGCCTCGAGTTCGTCCAGACGCTTGCGGGAGGCGTCGTCTTCGTCTTTCTTGAGTGCCTCACGCTGCATCTGCAGCTGAATGATGCGCCGCTGAAGTCGATCCATCGCCTCGGGCATGGAATCGATTTCCATGCGAATGCGGCTTGCCGCCTCGTCGACCAGGTCGATCGCCTTGTCCGGCAGCTGCCGACCACTGATGTAACGGTGAGACAGGGTCGCTGCCGCTACCAGCGCCGGGTCCGTAATGGTCACACCGTGGTGCAACTCGTAGCGCTCTTTCAAGCCACGCAAGATGGCAATTGTGTCTTCAACCGACGGCTGGTCCACTTGCACGGGCTGGAAGCGGCGTTCTAGCGCCGCATCTTTCTCAACGTATTGGCGGTATTCATCCAAGGTTGTGGCGCCAATGCAGCGCAGCTCCCCGCGCGCAAGCGCCGGCTTGAGCATGTTGCCAGCGTCGAGCGAGCCCTCGGATTTGCCCGCGCCAACGAGTGTATGCAGCTCATCGACAAACAACACGACCTGACCGTCCTGCTTCGATAAATCCTTGAGCACGGCCTTGAGGCGTTCTTCGAAGTCTCCCCGGAACTTGGCACCCGCAAGCAGCGCGCCGATGTCGAGAGACAACACACGCTTGCCGGCAAGCCCCTCGGGCACTTCCCCATTGACTATGCGTTGAGCGAGCCCTTCGACGATGGCCGTTTTGCCAACCCCGGGTTCCCCGATCAGCACCGGATTGTTCTTGGTTCGGCGCTGCAATACCTGTATCGCTCGGCGAATTTCTTCATCGCGCCCGATCACCGGATCGAGCTTCCCGGCTTCGGCCTGGGACGTCAGATCAACAGTGTATTTTTCGAGCGCTTGCCGCGCGTCTTCGGCATTGGGGTCATCAACCGCCTGACCGCCTCGAATCGCCTCGACCTCCTTGCGAATCGCATCGGCAGAAGCGCCGTGCGCAACCAGCGCCTTGGCCGCCTGGTCCGATGTCGATTCCAGCAACCCCAACAAGAAGGTTTCACTGGCAATGTATTGGTCGCCTTGGCGCTGGGCAATCTTGTCGGCCGCGTTGAGCACACGTCCCAAGGCGTTGGAGGCTCGCACGTCCACACTCTCACCGGACACACTTGCCAGGCGATCGAGCGACTGAGAGAGGTCCGCTTTCAACGCGGACAGATCAGCACCCGCTCGCACGAGAGCCTGCCTCACACCTCCGTCCGCCTGATCGATGAACGCCGCCAGCACGTGCAAGGGCTCGATGAACTGGTGTTCACGCCCCACAGCCAGCGACTGGGCGTCGGCGAGGGCGCTTTGAAATTTTGCTGTCAGTTTGTCAATGCGCATCGACAAAACTCCAGTTGACTGTCTTGAGATGCCTGTAAAGATGGGGGCATCACACTCGTCTTCAAGCCCGGTTCAGTCGCGCCAGATCAACGCCGCCATGCGCCCACTCTGGCCATTGTCGCGCCGATGAGAGAAGCAGGTCTGCGGGTTTCCCACGGTGCAAACGCCGCCACCGTACACCGATTCCACACCGATACGGGACAGGCGTGCTCGCGCCAAACCGAACAGGTCTGCGTAGTATTTGCCAACTTCGGCACCGGCATTGAAGTGCGCCGCATCGGACGCCTCAATATCACAGAACGCCTCGCGCACCTCCGCGCCCACTTCAAACTCGGTCGGCCCGATAGCCGGTCCGAGCCATGCCGTGATCTGGTCGGCTGCCACGGGCAGCGCACTGACGGTGTTTTCCAATACGCCATTGGCGAGACCACGCCAGCCAGCGTGCGCCGCTGCTATGCAGGAGCCGTCGCGGGCGGCAAAGAGCACAGGCAGACAATCCGCCGCGAGCGCCGCCAGCACCACACCCGGGGCATCGGTCCAACTCGCGTCGGCCTCACTCTCGGGCACCAGATCTGCGGCATAGACACAACGCGTGCTGTGTAACTGGTGCAGCCACCGAGGTGAGTCCGGCAACCCGGCAAGCGACTGCAGCCGATCGCGGTTGTGCTGCGCGTTCGAATCACCGACGTAGATACCCAGATTGAAAGAATCAAACGGCGCAACACTGACTCCACCCACCCTCGTGGTCATCCGAGCGTGCACGTTGTGCGCAGTTGGCCACACAGGCACCTGCACCGATGCGTTCACCCTGCAGAGTCTCTGTGCGCCGCGAGCGCGGCGACCAGTTTGCGGATGTCCTCTGGCAACGGACTCTCCCACGTGTGAACCGTCTCACCAGAAGGGTGTTCCAGCGACAGCTCGGCTGCGTGCAGCGCTTGACGGGGAAACGCGCGCAGTTGTGCCAGCAAGTCTTCACTGGCGCCTGCCGGCACCCGAAAGCGACCGCCATACACCGGATCACCAACCAGCGGCAGACGGCGGTGGGCCATGTGAACGCGAATCTGGTGAGTGCGGCCAGTTTCGAGCTTCACGTCGAGCAAGCTGTGAGTGCGGTAGCGTTCGAGCACCCGAAAGTGGCTGACGGCCTCGCGTCCACCTGCACGCACCGCCATGCGTTTTCGATCTGACGGATGGCGACCAATCGGCTCATCGACGGTGCCGCCGGCCACCGGGGTGCCGATGACCACTGCACGATAGCGACGGCTGACTGTGCGCGCCTGGAGCTGCGCTGTCAGACTCGCGAAGGCACGCTCTGTGCGCGCCACGACAAAGAGCCCTGTGGTGTCTTTGTCGAGCCGGTGCACAATGCCCGCGCGCGGCAAATGGCTGAGCGATGGATCGAGGGCCAGCAGTCCGTTCAACACCGTACCCCCCGGACTGCCCGGTGCCGGGTGCATGACACAACCGGCAGCTTTGTCGATGACGTACAGATCCGCGTCCTCGTGCAGCACGCACAAGGCCACTGAGCTGTCGGCCTCGTGTGACACTACCGGCACCGTGTCGAGCGCGATATCCACCTGTTCGCCGCCGATCAGTCGCGGTTTGGCCACGGCGACCTCACCGTCTATCAGCACCTGCCCACGCTTGATCAGCTTCTGTAGGCGGCTGCGCGACAGGTCGGTCAGGGCGGCGAGCACAAGGTCGAGGCGCTCACCTGCAGCGGTGTCGGGCAAGGTGACGGAGAGTTGATTCGGTTCATCCACGGTGGGCGGCCTGATGTCTGCTGCGTGTCATATACTGTGGGCCATTGTATCTGTCCGTGACTTTGCCAATGCAACGCCTACTCTGTGCAACCGGTTTGATCGTCGGCCTGCTCTGCGCCTGTTCGACGCCGCCCGATCCCAAGGATACCTCACGCGAACTGAGTGCCGAGGCGTTGTACACGCAGTCGCGCGACGCGCTCAAGCGCGGCGACACCGACTCGGCCTTGCTCTACCTCGAAACGCTACAGGTTCGTTTCCCACAGGACGACTATGCGCTTCAGGCACAGCTCGACATCATTCTCGCCAACTACCAACGCGAGGACTACGACGCCGCAATCGCCGCCGCGGGCCAATTCCGCCAGCTGAACCCCCGCAGCCCGCACGGCGCCTATGCAACCTACATGATTGGTCGCAGTGAGACGGCGCGTCTCAAGAGCCTGTTCGACAAACAGGTACCCCGCGATTTCGCAGACCACGACCAACGTGTGCTCGATGCCGCGTTCGAAGCCTACAACGATGTGGTTCGCAACTACCCGGACAGCGCCTGGGCCGCCGATGCCGCGGACCGGGTTGTCGAGATCATCGAACACAACGCGCGCCACGAACTCAAAACCGCACGCTTCTATCTGGATCGTGGCGCATTCATCGGCGCGGCCAATCGCGCCCATGCGTTGTTGTCCGAATACCCGGACTCCGCCTATACCGTCGATGCCCTGGTGGTGTTGTACCGAAGCTACCGCGCCCAGGGCCTGGTCGATCAGGCCGATGACATCCGCGTGTTGATCGCATCAGTCGAACCCAGCCACCGGCTCGCCAGAGTCGACGCATCCTGATCTGAATCTGCAGGCACCGGAATTGCTGCACGGAGGCCACACACACACCGTGCGGTGGCATGCGCTCCGATCACACCGTTGACGCGCGACCCCCGCAGGACTGGAACGTCCTGCGGACACTGTGCTGGTTCCGCACTCTGCTGAGCCTGCTGCTGCTCTATGTGCAGCCGCAGGGGCGACTGATCTACGAAATCGAGCGGATTTCGACTTCCACGTTCTCCTTGATCAGTGGCGCCTACGCCGTGTTCGGTGTCGTCCTGATCGCTTTGCTGTGGCGCCGTGCGGTCAACTTCGACTCACAGGTCACGGCCCACGTTGCCGGCGATCTCGCTTTCATCGGCATGCTTGCCATGCTGGTCGACGGCCTGACCCAGACCGTCGCCATTCTGTTGTGTGTGCCATTGGCCGCTGCAGTGTTGCTACGCCGGCCCCGCCTACTCTACGCACTCTCCGCGATCGCATCAGGCTTGCTGCTGATTGCCGAGTTCTCAATCCCCCCGTTTCAGCGCAACCTCTACGCGACCTTCGCGCTGACCTTGGCGTTCTTCGCAGTCGCCCAACTAAGCGTGCTGCACATCCAGCGGATACACCAGGCAGACACGGCGCTGCAGGCACAAAATCTGGAGTTGTCCTCGCTGACAGACCTCGCCGATGAAATCCTGTCGGTGTCGACGCAGGGCATGATCGTTCTCGACAAAACGGATCACGTCCGCTTCGTGAACGCGAGTGCCTTAATGCTGCTCGACACGGACTATTCCCCAGCGCCCGTACACCTCAAACGACTCAGTCACGCAACCTACGACGCCTTGCGCACGCAATCGGATATCGTCAAGGACGCAGACGGATTTCCGATCCTGCGCATGCACACGAGCACACTTCGGGGCGGCAACACACTCATCTCTCTCATCGATCTGCGCGAGATCGAGGCGATGACAGAACAGGTCAGGCTCGCATCACTTGGGCGCTGGAGTGCGAGTCTGGCGCATGAAATACGCAACCCCCTGAGCGCTATTTCACAGTCGCTTCAGCTGCTCGAGGCCGACCGCGAGTCGGACCAATACCCCAAACTGATCTCCATAATGCAACGCAATACCGGTCGCATCGAGGCAGTGGTCAAGGATGTCCTGACCCTGAGCCGCCCACCCGCCGAGTTGCAGCCCTTGTCGATAAGCGACTGGGCAAACGAGTTTTTCATTGAGTTCAAACTGGCCCATCCCGAAGCCGACATCAGCCTCGAAGACTGCAGTCACAGTGGTGGCCAGATTTTCGGGGACGACAAGCGGATCTACCATATCGTCAGTAACCTGTGTGAAAACGCCGTCGCGCACGGCGACAAGACCACCATCAAACTCAGCCTCACATCAGACACACAGCCGGCCGGAGCACGTCACAGCCTGACAGTAGCAAACCCCGGAGAAGCGCTTACGCCAGCACAACAAAAGCGCATGTTCGAACCCTTTTTTACAACGTCGGTACGCGGAAGTGGGCTTGGTTTATTCGTGGTGCGGGAGCTCAGTGAGCAGTTGGGCTACCAACTGAATTACCGCTATCACAGTGGCCTCCACGAACTCACACTGAGTGCGCCAGCACTCCTTGCGCAAGACCTGGCAGCATGAGCAGAACGATTCTGATACTCGAAGATGAACCGGATATCCGGGAACTGCTTGCCATAGCGCTGGATGGCCCGGGCATGCGTTGCGAGCTCAGCGGCCATCTTGCGGAAGCCAAGACGCTTGCTCAACGCCTGAAACCCGACTTCGTGCTCACGGACATAAACGTGCCTGACGGCAGCGGTCTCGACCTGCTGAGCTATGTCCGCGAACACTTGCCGGGTACGCCCTGTGTGGTCATCACGGCATTTGGCGATATGGACAGCGCCATCAAGGCGATGCGCTGCGGCGCAATCGACTACCTGACCAAGCCGATCAATCTCAAAGAGCTAAAGGCGGTGATCAAAGACCAGCTCAAAGAGCGGCCTCACCAGACTGTCGAGATGGCGGAATCAGAAGTTGCCGATGCGCCCGTGGACTCCGACGACAAGGTTGCGCTGCTGAACGCGCTGGAACAGACGCGCTGGAACAAACGGGCAGCGGCAGACCTGATGGGATTGAGCTATCGACAGTTCCGCTATCGCCTTGAAAAGCACGGCATACAGTAAAACTGCCCCTCCGCTATCGGCAATTGCCGGCCGTTCCGGTGTTTTTTTCCGCTTTGGTTGTCAAC
>CALDHJ010000112.1 GCA_937941555.1 uncultured Granulosicoccaceae bacterium
GCCGGCCCGGACCGGTGGTTTCATTCGCCGTCTGAGTGGTTGGGTCTGTTGGAGAGCAATTCGCCCAACGGGAGGGAGTCATGAGCAACCCGATTCGCGCTGCCCTTTTTGACAAGGACGGAACTCTTTTCGAATTCGAGGCGACTTGGGGTGCGTGGGTTGCGGCTGTGGTGCGAGACCTCGCCCCTTCCGACACAGACCAACAGCAGCGATTGGCTGAGGCTGTGGGTTACGATCTGTCGGGTGCTCGATTTCGCACCGATTCCATTGTGATTGCTGCGTCTGGTGACGAAGTGATCGCCACCTGGTTCGCCGTCTCGGACGGCTTGAGTGAACACTTCATTCGCGAGGTCTGCGAACGCAATGAAGCGGCCCTGCCGGTTGTACCGTGCGGCGACTTGCATGCGCTGGTTGCGGCACTGCGTTCGCGTTCGATGCTGCTCGGCATCGCCACAAACGATTACCATCGCGTGGCCGTGGAGCACCTGGCAGCGGGTGGCCTCGAACACGTGTTTGATCACGTGCTCGGATGCGACAGTGGCTACGGGGCCAAACCCGACCCGGGCATGCTGTTGGCGTTCTGCACGCTTGCGGGCGTGGAACCGCGGGCGACAGTCATGGTTGGCGACAGCACACGCGACCTCGACGCCGCGCGCAATGCCGGTTTTGGTGCTGCGGTGGGCGTGTTGACCGGGCCGGCCTCGCGCGCGGAACTCGAACCCTTCGCCGATGTGGTGCTCGACTCTGTCGCGGCGTTACCCGACTGGTTGGCGACCCGCTGACGCGACGCTCGGGGCAGTGTCGGCTACTCGATTTCCGAAATGGTCCGAATGTTGGCGGAATCGAGTGGTGTCTGGCACATCTCCAGGTGAAGGCGCCCGCCCGGGGTGTACGGGTGTGATTCAACCACCGACTCATTGAGCTCGATGCCGAGGCCGGGTTCGGTCGGGGGTAGAAAGTAGCCTGCTTCGAACGGCAACGGGCGAGTCAGGATGTCGTCGTGGAACGCGGTCTGGATGGTTTCGAGTACCAGGAACGCCGGGCTGCTGAATGCGACGTGCAGGGCTGCGGCGTGAGCAACCGGACCACAGTAGATGTGCGGCGCAATCTGCGCGTTGTACAGCTCGCACATCATGGCGATTTTCTTGGTCTCCCAGATGCCGCCCGAGCGCCCGATGTCCGGCTGAAGGATGCGCACGCCGGCTTCGAGGGCAGCGTGGAATTCCATCTTGGTTGTCAGCCTTTCGCCGGTGGCAACCGGGATGCGCGTGGCGCGGGCCACCTCGGCGTGTGCAGCCATTTGATCGGGCGGGCAGGGCTCCTCGAACCAGAGCGGGTCGTAAGGCTCGAGCCGCCGCGCGAGTCGAATGGCCGACCCCGTGGTCATCTGGCCGTGTGTGCCGACCAGCAGGTCTGCCCGGTCGCCGACGGCCTCCCGCAGCCTGCGGATGTTGTACTCGCTGCGAGACAGCTCGTGCAGGGACAACTCTCTGCCCCCTTGGAAGCTGTAGGGTCCCGCCGGGTCTTGTTTGAGCGCCGTGAACCCGAGTTCGACGTAGTCGAGGGCGCGTTCGGCGGCCGCATCACCGTCGTGATAGACATCGCCCAGAGGCCCGCGTTCGCTGCCGTGTCGATCGGCCCCGGGTGGGTATAGATACGTGTATGCGCGCAGGCGGTCATGAAAACGGCCGCCGATCAGTTGGTAGACCGGCTGATCGTGCAGTTTGCCAAGAATGTCCCACACCGCCATTTCGAGACCGCTGAACACCGCCATCATCGAGATGTCAGGGCGTTGCGTGAAGCCCGCCGAATAGACACGCCGAAACAAGGTCTCGATGTGGTGCGGGTCTTCGCCTGCAAAGAACCGCTCGAAGGTGTCCTCGACCATCTGGCAGGCGATGTTGCCGGACACCGGGATGCCATAACACTCGCCAATGCCCTCGATGCCGTCATGTGTCGTGATTTTTACCAGCACCCAGAAGCTGCCGCCGATCCCGTTCGGCGGTACGGTGACCCAGGTTTTTACGGATTGCAGTGTCATCGAATTCGGTGTCGGTGGAGACAGATGCCTCTGAAACTAGCACGACAGTGTTGTGATGGTGATACGCCCGACGTAAAAGAGTCCTGTGGACGGCACGATCTGATCGGAGGCCACTGGTCGATGCTGGGGCTGGCGGCAGTGGGAATGGTTTCACGTACAGAGCGCCGCGTATGATGCGCAGTGGTTGCGGTAGCAAGCTTTTGAAGAGGCGGATCAGGATGAAGAACGGGGTTGATGTGGTGGAGCGATCGAAGGTGCTCGGCCTGGTGGCTGCCAGCGCGATGCTGTTGGCGTCATGCGGGGGTTCGGGCGGTTCGGGCAGCGATGCATCTGAAGACGAGAGCGCGCCGGTGTCCGTGCGGGACGGTTGTGTGGTCAGGTTGCGTTCGACAGACATTGTCCCAGACATGCGATTGAGCAACTTCGGTCCGGGCTGCGACTACTACCTCGATACATCCGTGAGCTTTAACGGCGACGTGGTCATCGAAGCGGGCGCAACGGTTATCTCCGGGGCGGGGCATTTTGTCGCCTTCGAGGGCGGGTCTCTCACTGCCCTTGGGTCGGCTGCTCAACCCATCGTGTTTCGCGGTGAACAGGAAACACCCGGTTTCTGGCGTGGTGTCAGGGCGTCTGCGTTGTCGCGTTTGCAGCTGGAAAACGTTGGCGTCTACAACGGTGGGGCGGCTGCAGGCCAGACCTCACTCGTAGACTCGGCGGCGCTGCGGGTTGGTACCAACTCTCGCGCGCAGCCTGATCCGGTCGCAACCGACGTTTCAATGACCGCTGTGACGGTGTCGGGCAGTGCCGCCGATGGCCTGGCGATGGGGGCGGGTTTGACAGTAACGGCGTTCTCAGGAAACACCTTCTCAGGCAATGCGGGGGCAGGGGTGTCGATCACCACCGACCTCGTGTCGTCTTTGCGTGTGGACAACGACTATCTCGGCCGCGCGCGCGCCAACGCCGACCCAGTTATCGAAGTGGATCGGCTCTCCCTGTTTGGTGATGACCAATACACAGTACCTTACCTCGGTGTACCCATTCGCTTCGGCAGTTCTGATCTTGGGTCGATTTCTGCGAACGGAACGTCCATTTTATCTGTTGAAGCGGGGGCGGAAATCAGCATGCCTGAGG
>CALDHJ010000113.1 GCA_937941555.1 uncultured Granulosicoccaceae bacterium
ATCGCCATGACCCACGATCACCTGCCGCACGTGCACGAGCTCGCCCCGGGACTCTTCACCCCGATCGGCTACAACGGCCGCGGCATCACCACCGGCACCCTTTTCGGCAAGGCGATGGCAGACCTGCTCAACGGCACACCACGCGACGACCTGCCGCTGCCCTTCAGCGGCTTGAAACCGGTCCGCACTGCGCCGATCATGTCGCGGGTCTATCAGCTGGGTTTCACCGCAAACCAGTTGCTCAAGAGCCTGTAACACGGCCCCACCCCTTTTCGAGGATTTTCATCATGTCCGACTCCACCGGCCTCGCCCTGGTCACGGGTGCCGCACAAGGCATCGGTCTCGCCTGCGCCGAAGCGCTCGCCGCCGACGGCTACTCACTCGTGTTGGTCGACATCAACGAAGCCGGCGTCGCCGACGCCGCGACGTCACTGGGTGGTGGCGCCGTCGGCATCGCCTGCGACATGTCGGACCCCGCGCAGATCACCGCACTCTTCGACCGCGTCGAGAGTGAACACGGCCCGGTGCACGCACTGGTCAACAACGCCGGCATCGCGCTGCCCAACGACTTCCTCGACTACAGCGTCGAAGACTTCGAGAAAGTCATCGCCCTCAACCTCACCGGCTACTTTGTCGCGACCCAACGCGCCGCCAAGGCGATGGTCGCAAACGGCATCGAGGGCGCGATCGTGAACATGTCATCAATCAATGCCCAGGTCGCGATCCCCGCCATCCCGGCCTACTGCGCCTCGAAGGGCGGCGTGGCCCAACTCACCAAAGCCGCCGCGCTCGCGCTTGCCCCGCACAACATCCGGGTCAACGCCGTCGGCCCGGGTTCAATCGACACAGCCATGATGGCGGGTGTCAACGCCAACCCCGAGGCCATGGCCCGCGTGATGTCACGCACACCGCTGCAACGCGTCGGCACACCGCGCGAAATCGGCGACGTGGTGGCCTTCCTCGCCAGTCGCAAGGCGAGCTACATCACGGGTGAGACCATCAACGTCGACGGTGGCCGCCTCGGCATGAACTACACCTGTTGATCGCGACGGTTGACGACCATGTCCGTTCAACTGCTCGGCCTGCCGCAAGACAACAATTCGAGCTACCTCGCCGGGCCAGCAGCCGCACCCGCAGCCATCCGTGATGCGCTGCACTGCGACTCGAGCAACCTCTCGACAGAGTGCGGCCTGGATCTCGGGGACACCGGACTGTGGCGGGACGCGGGCGACGCACCACTCGCCGGCCTCGCAGGCCAAGCCGCTTACGACGGCATTGCGGCCGCACTCATCCCCTGCCTGGATGCAGGTCCGACCCTCGCACTCGGCGGTGATCATTCCGTGTCCTGGCCTTGTATAGCCACCACCGTCGAACGTTGGCCAGGGCTGAGCGTCCTGCACCTTGACGCACACCCCGATCTTTACGATGACATGCAAGGCAATCCCTTCAGCCACGCCTCACCCTTCGCACGTTTGCTCGAAAGTGGCGCCGTCTCCCGTCTGGTGCAGGTGGGTATCCGCACGCTCAATCGCCATCAAGCCGAGCAGGCTGAGCGTTTCGGCGTCGACATCATCCCGATGCGCGAGATCGAGCGTGCCCACACCCTGTCATTCGATACGCCGGTGTATCTCTCGCTCGACCTTGACGTGTTAGACCCGGCCTTTGCTCCGGGTGTCTCACACCACGAACCGGGCGGGCTCAGCACACGCGACGTGATCCGGCTGATTCAGCGCGTCAAAGGCCGTGTGGTCGGCGCCGATCTGGTCGAATTGAACCCGACACGCGACCTCAACGGCGTCACCGCGATGACCGCCGCCAAACTTGCCAAAGAGCTCATCGCTCGACTCCACCGTGACGCCGATCCACGCTGAGACGTCCCTACAAACGCTTTGCAAATACCTTGGGCTCATTCGTGCCGAGCTTGTATATGGGTTCTGGAGAATACTGCACCAGGTAGGCACGCCGGGGCTTGGGCGTCACATTCGCCGAAGAACGGTGCAGGGTCAGTGACGAGAACACCACAACCGTTCCGGCTGCCGCATCAAGCCGCACACCTGTGTCCGGACCCTCATACCCCACACGCTCCTTGCCGTACTCGTCCCAACGGTGAAGCTCGATGCCGGGCTCGGCCCAAACATCGCGCGGGATGACCGAGAGCGCGCCGTTCTCGGCGTTGGTGTCGTCCAGTGCGATCCAGACACTGAGGTACGGCGCATGCGGCTGATCCAGGTAGCCGCTGTCCTGGTGCCAGGCAAAACTCGCTCCCGTGTGCGGGCCCTTGACCACAAACTGCTCATTGAACAACCAGGGACTCGCTTCGAGACAACGGCGGGCCAGCTCGCCGAACTCAGCGCCCAGAATCAGGGCCGACAGCGCAGGCTGATCGCGGTGCCGATGGCGCAGGAAACGGCGATCCTGGCCGCGCCCGATGTCGTGTGACTGGCCGCCGTGATCATCGTCCGGGGGCTCACACAGGAGACCGTCACAGATGCTGCGCAGTTGGGCGAGCACATGCGCATTGAGCGCTCCAGGCATAACGGCGTAACCGACAGACCGAAACTGTTCAAGCTCTTGAGCTGATATGCCACGCATGGCTATTCCCCACACTCATCACGACCAATCACCGGATTCGATCGGCCAGAGCTGCATTAGCCCCAGTCCGACTCCCATGACGCCAAACCAGCCACTTTGCACTGTTACAGCAAGCTGTCGTATCGTGGGCCCGCGTTGAATAAAGTGTGCCCAACGGGTGTTGTAAACTAAACGGGTATTGAAAAGTGCCCGTCTGTCGCATTCAGCCGGTCTGTTGAACTCTGATGCGGTCACAGACTCTGAAGCCGACACCCTGATAAAACCGCAGCTCTGTCTGCACGGAGAATGTCGATGTTTTCACTGATCAAGCGCGTCAGCTCTGCTGTCGCCACACTTCCCGTCTTCTGGGTTTTGGCTGTGGGCACGTTGCCACTCGCCTCCGTCCACCAAACCGCGCTTGCGGCCGGCTCAAGCTCATCCTATGAGTCGAGTGAAGACGACCCCTTCCACGACGTGAACAACGCTATCAAAGCCGAAAACTACGCCGAGGCTATCACGCTGCTCGAGGCCATGAAGTCCGAGTCGCCGAAAAACGCCGACGTGCACAACCTGCTCGGCTTCAGTAACCGCAAGCTTGGCAACTTCGACGTCGCATTCGAGCATTATCAAGCTGCGCTACAGATCGACCCGGAACACATCCGCGCCCACGAATACCTTGGCGAACTCTACCTGCAAACAGACCGCCTGGCTGAAGCCGAACAGCAGCTCGAAAAGGTCAGTGATCTCTGCTCCTTGTTCTGCAAGGAAAAGAAAATGCTGAAAAAGGCGATCAAGCAATACAAAGCCGAAAACAGCTGATCGCAACATAAAAAAAGGGGCGCCAAGCGCCCCTGATTTTTTGCACCTTGGGCTTCAGCCCACCGCCCGCCACTTGATACTGCAGCCGATACTCGGTTTCTGGCTGCTCGAGATGGTGGCCCCTGCGACCAGAGCGTCCACCGCCGCGCGCAGATCCTCGCCGGTCACAAACACTGCATTGCCCGGTCGCGCCCCGTCGAACTGCCCCCGATACACGAGTTTGCCGCAGGAGTCGAACAGGTAGAAATCCGGTGTGCAAGCCGCGTCAAATGCGCGCGCAATCGCCTGGGACTCATCAAACGCGTAGGGAAAATCAAAGCCATGTTCCTGCGCCAGCTCTGCCATGCGCTCGGGGCTGTCTGCCGGGTGGGTGCTCACGTCGTTGCTCGATATCGCCAGCACCGACACCCCTTGCGCCTGAAAATCCCGAGCCGCTGCGGCGAGGCCATCGAGCAGGTGGACGACAAACGGACAGTGGTTGCACATGAACACCACCATCACGGGTGTGCCTGCGTAGTCGGTGTTCGCCACGGTCTTGCCAGTGCGGGAATCGGGCAGTGAGAAGTCGGGCAATGCCGCACCGAGCGGTAGCATGTTGGATTCGGTCAGGGCCATGTTCGGGACACCGGAAAGGGGGTATCGCGAAGCTTGGCGCAATCCAACGCAAAACGCCAACCGGGCTGATCAGCGTGTCACGGCACCCGCTGCTCGACACGGCCTTCGACGCCAGCAAGCGGCACACCCTGGCGCAACCACTGTGTCCCGTTGGCTTGCCGGACGCGAAAAGTCGCCGAAAAGTAACTGGGTGCGCGCAGGTTGTAGAGCTCGGCGAGATCAATTTCGGCGGTCGCGCGTTCGCCGGGAGCCAGCGCAATTTCTGGCGACCCCTCGAGCGAGCGTTTTGCCATGGGCCCGCGGTACAACAGCGACACACCGCCGCGTTGCACCGTGAAATAATCACCGAGTATCGGTGACTCCAGCGGCGTGCCCCAAACGGGCACTGTCGCCGAATCCCCGCCACGGTTCTCGACACTGAAGCGCACCCAACTCGGTCCCGTCTCGGAGGGCTCAAGCACTGCAACCAGCCACACGCCCGGCGGCGGGGGCGATGGCGACACGACCGGCGGTTGAGAGCAACCGGCAAGCAGCAACACCACCAGCAGCAGGGCACCGAGCCCACTGGCGCCAGTCGGTGCGGGCCGCCTGATCGCAGGCCGCCTGGCCACCAGTGCCATCAGCGCTATTATCAGGCTTGCAATATATCCCTGAGCGCCCGCACCGCGTGCACTCACGCCCCCTGCCGGCGCAACAATCTCGGAGCTTGCGGCAATCTCGAATTGCGCAGCGGTTACACCCACAACGTGCGGAAACAACACCGAGTAGTTATCGGGCAGTGCACACTCATCGTCCGTCACCGCACCGGTGGAGGCGCACACCACCGAACTCAAGTCATCCGGATCGCTGAGCACGTAGAGATCAGCCACACCCGACAATGTCGACAAGCGCACCGATTGAGCGCCTTCGACGCGGTAGGTCAGTCGATCCCCCGCACTCACGGCACCGAGCACTGGCAGATCCACTTGCAAGGACGCGAGACCCGCACCGACGCTCGCCGTTTCGGCGCGCAAGGTATAGACAGCGTCGGCAACTCCGCGGACCTCGACATACACGGGGCCGGTGCGCACAGGCGCACAGTGGTCCGTTTCCGCGTTTCGGTTGACCGAGCCACACAGTCGCTCACGCAACAGCGTGTCAGCGTAGACAAAGAGATCTGCGTCGCCGCTCTCGGGGGTCAAGCTGATGCGGGTTGTGTCGGAAGTCGTGTAGAAGTGGCGCTGCCCGGCCGCAAGTGACACCTGCTCGATGACCGCATCCGACGGCAGGTCCACGAAAGTGATGTCGACAGGCGGCGGGGCGTCATCTGATGCCACCGCAAGCGCTGGCGTGTTTTCGGCAAAGTATTCGTGGTTGTCGGCGTTCTCAACGGCTCGATCCGGGTTCGAGAGAGCTAGTGACGCGGCACCAGCCTGGCCATAGACGTGGTCTCGGGTGCCGGCAACAATCTGGAAATGCGACAGCTCGTGGACAATGGTGCCGGCGCGTGAATCCGTGCCCTCAACGCCCGCCCGCCAGAACGCCGGGCACAGAAACACGTTGTACGGATCGTCAATGCGCACGTAGGCGAAAACGCCCTGCAAATCACAGCCGCAGTTGAAGCTCAGTGATTCATCTTGCAGGACTTTTTCGACGTTGCGGAAATTCTGTTCGACCGCGTTGAAGCGTGCATCGGTGACATCCCCGAACCAGCGGGTGTAGCGCGGCGACGTCTGGCGCTGGGCAGGTGTCAGGGAACTGAGGTCGGTCACCGCGACAGACACCATGTTCTCGGCAGCCTCGCCTGCCAGCAGGATATCTGACTGTTGAGCCGCGGTGCAGGCGGCATATTGGGGTGCGCGCAAGCGCGTGCTCAAGGAGTCGGCCGCGAGCGCAATCGACACCGGTGCCGTGCGCAGTATTTGCTCGTGAGTGGGTAGACTGGTCGCGGTCAGGTCTGGCGGCGCCATGCGGTATTCGAGGTGCTGGACGAGCTGCACGTCGTAGACGCCGTCGAGCGGCACGCGGTAGAGCGCCGAGACATTGACGTCGCGCGTCACCGCATCACCCGGTTGAAACAGGTGGTAGTTGTCAGCAACCGGCTGACGGCGCTTGGCGACTGGGCCGACATAGGTGCCAGCGCCGAGTCCACTCTGCTGGGTGACTGCAAATACGTCTTCGACCAAGGTGCCGTCGAGCACTGTCCCGGGGACCAAAGCCCACACCGGCGCCGAACTGGCGTTGGCCAATGTCACCGTGACCGTGCTGCCACCGCCGGCCTTCACCGACACCTGCCAGATTCCAAGCGCCCACGACGGCGAGGCGGCGGTCAACAACCACGCCGCGATCAGCCAGCCTGCCCTACACCATCCCATTCACGTCGTTCCGAAGAGGGGCCGATCGACCCGCTGTACGCACCAGTATTCCACTTATGCGCCCCTGCTGCCTTGACCCGGCTCACAGTTTGACGCGGTTCACAAAATCAGCGATCGAGGCCCGCGAGCGGTACAACCTCGGACCAGTGATCGAATACCGCGTCCGGGGCAGCCTCCCGAATCGGCACACCGCGGTTGTATCCCCCGCTGAACGCCCAGACGGGTAGCCCCGCGTTGCGTGCCGTCTCCACATCGACGTGCGAGTCACCGATGAAGACCGCATCCGAGGCGCGTACACCAAGCGCTGACAGTACCCGCACCACCCCGCTCGGGTCCGGTTTGCGGCTTGGGAGGGTGTCGCCGCACACCCGCACCGCGAAGAAGTCGGACAAGCCATTGGCCTCCAGCGCCTTCTCGGCAAAAGCCGTGTCCTTGTTGGTGACAACGGCCATCGCGATGTCGGCAGCCCGCAAGCGATCGAGGCACGCCGTCACACCGTCGTAGAGACGATTGCGGGTGCCTGTTTGTGCGGCGTAGTGTTGACGGAAAACCGCCATGGCCTCGTTGTAGGCCGGCCACTGCACCACAGCCGAACGCTCACACGGCAACGCGTGTGACAACACCGACGTCAACAAGTCGACGGCGCCGTGGCCCACCCACCCCTCAATCGTGCGGTTGTCGATGGGCACCAACGCAAAATCGCGAAGCGTGTCGTTGACCGCGTCGGCGATCTCGGGTCCGCTTTCAACCAGAGTGCCATCGAGATCAAACAGCGCTGCGCGAATCGGCAGAAGACGTGTCATGCTGAGGGCTCCTATTCAACTCAGTGCGCATTGTGTTCGGGGCACCATTGCGGGGCAAACCGCAACGCCGCGCCACGCTCGTGCGCACACCGAATCCGTTTCGGGACTTTCACATGAACATTCTCATCACCGGCGGCACCGGATTCATAGGACTCCCACTGACTCAGTCACTGATGCGTGAACACAACGTCATCGTCTGGTGCCGGCGTCCCGAACGTGTGGCCGCCGGCGCGACGGCCGTGACATCGCTTGATGACATCGGCGATACCACCATCGACGCTGTCATCAACCTCGCTGGTGAGGGCATCGCCGACTCGCGCTGGAGCGCTTCACGCAAAGCCGCGATCCGCGACAGCCGGCTCGGCACCACTGCCGCACTCGGCGCCTGGCTCGCGACACGGCCCCAGCCGCCGTCGGTGTTCATCAGCGGGTCGGCGATCGGTTTTTACGGCCTCGAATCCGGCGACGCGCCGGTCACCGAGGCAGACGGTGGCGACGATAGCTTCTCGAGTGTGCTCTGCCGGGATTGGGAACAGACCGCCCGCGAGGCGTGTCCGGCGGGAACACGGCTTTGTCTGCTGCGCACCGGTATCGTGCTCGGCGATGGTGGCGCACTTGCAAAAATGCGCCTGCCTTTTTCGCTCGGCCTCGGTGGCCCGGTCGGGTCGGGTGCCCAGTGGATGCCGTGGATCCACCTCGACGACATCGTCTCGTTGATTCAGTTTCTGCTCGACGACGAGCGCGCGAGCGGCCCGATCAACGCAACGGCGCCCAAGCCGGTCAGCAACCGAGAGTTCGCAGCCGCACTCGGTCGCGTACTGAAGCGGCCCGCGTTTCTGCCCATGCCGGCCTTTGCCGTGAAGGCGTTGTTCGGGCAGATGGGGGACGAGCTGTTGCTGCGGGGTCGCAAGGTGTTGCCTGCGACCGCGACCGCACTGGGTTTCAACTTTGCGTTCGAGACACTCGAAGCGGCTCTGCAGGACGTGCTTCGGCGCTGACAGAGCCTGCCTGCCGTTGCAGCTCGACAACAGCCGCGCGGACCAACCATCTCGACGCCATGTCACGGTTTTGACATATTGACGCCGTAGTGTGGGCCAGTTGGCAGTGCAGGCTGGACCACACCCACGCCGCCACACCCTGAACACCACGGAGACACCACCATGACCGTCTACGCCGTCAACGGCCTGGGTCGAATCGGAAAACTGGCGCTTCGGCCCCTGCTCGAGCGCGGCGCCAAGATCGCCTGGATCAACGACGCGGTCGGCGACCCGGCGATGCACGCGCACCTGTTCGAATTCGATACCGTGCACGGGCGCTGGCCCGCCAACTTCACGCACAGCGACAACGCCGTCTCGATCGACGGGGTGTCGCTGCCGTTCATCGGCACGCGCGACCTGGCCGTGCTGCCACTCGACGGCGTCGACGTGGTGATCGACTGCACCGGCGCGTTCCGCAGTGAGGCGGCGCTCGCGCCCTACTTCGACGCCGGCGTGAAGAAAGTGGTGGTCTCGGCACCGGTCAAGGATGGGGATGCCGCGAACCTCGTGTTCGGCGTCAACCACACCGTTTACGAACCCAACCGCCACCGCATCGTGACCGCCGCCAGCTGCACCACCAACTGCCTCGCGCCAGTGGTGAAGGTGTTGCACGAGAACCTCGGCATCAAGCACGGCTCGATCACCACGATTCACGACGTCACCAACACGCAGACCATCGTCGATCGCCCGGCCAAAGACTTCCGCCGTGCACGCTCAGCGCTCAACTCGCTGATCCCGACCACCACCGGCAGCGCAACGGCCATCACCCTGATCTACCCCGAGCTCGCCGGCCGCTTGAACGGCCACGCCGTGCGGGTCCCGCTGCTCAATGCCTCACTCACCGATTGCGTGTTCGAGGTCGAGCGTGCGACCAGCGTCGAAGAAGTGAACGCGCTTTTCAAAACCGCAGCCGACGGCAGACTCGCCGGCATACTCGGCTACGAGGAGCGCCCGCTCGTCTCGACCGACTACACCAACGACGAACGCTCGAGCATCGTCGATGCCTTGTCGACCATGGTCATCAACGGCACGCAAGTGAAGGTCTACGCCTGGTATGACAACGAAATGGGTTACGCCCATCGACTAGTCGACGTGGCGCTGTTGGTCGGAGCCTCTGTGTGACAACTACCGCCGGGCGGCCAGACGGTTTGCCGGCGTACCTCGCCGTCACCGCCGCCTACTGGGCGTTCATGTTGACCGATGGCGCCTTGCGCATGTTGGTGTTGCTGCATTTTCATGCCCTGGGCTTCACGCCGGTGCAGCTCGCCTACTTGTTCGTGCTATACGAAATCGCCGGCATGGCGACCAACCTCTGTGCAGGCTGGTTGGCTGCACGATTCGGTTTGACCTCGACACTCTATGCCGGCCTTGTCATACAGCTCGCGGCGCTGCTGGCTCTGACGCGGCTCGATCCCAACTGGTCTATCGGCGCGTCGGTGGTGTTCGTGATGGCTGTTCAAGGGGCGAGCGGTGTCGCCAAAGACCTCACCAAAATGTCTGCCAAATCTGCGGTCAAGTGGCTGGCACCAGCTGAAGGCGACGGGCTGTTCCGCTGGGTTGCAGCGCTTACGGGCTCCAAGAACGCCATCAAGGGCCTCGGCTTTTTGCTGGGCGCGGGCCTGCTCGCCACACTCGGTTTCAACGGCGCGGTGTTGGCGATGGCAGCGGCGTTGGCTGTGGTGCTGATTGGCACCGCGGTCGCCATGCCATCGGGGTTGCCCTCAGGGCGTAAAGACGCCAAGTTCAAAGACGTCTTTTCAACCGAGCGCAATGTCAACTGGTTGTCTCTCGCCCGGGTCTTCCTGTTTGGCGCGCGCGACGTGTGGTTTGTGGTCGGAATACCGATTTACTTCTATGCCGTGCTCTCTGACGGGACCACCGAAGGCAACCGCACAGCCTTCTTTGCCATCGGTTTTTTCATGGCAGTGTGGATCATGCTGTATGGCGCTGTGCAAGCCAACACGCCTCGGATGTTGCGCGCCAATACGCGCAGCACTGCGCAATTGATGCACGCTGCCAGCCGCTGGGCCTGGATGTTGACCGCTGTGCCCGCGGCACTCACAGTCGCAGCACTTTCGGCAAACGGCCCATCAAGTTGGCTGACCGCTGTCCTGGTGCTTGGCTTGTTGCTCTTTGGCGCACTCTTCGCGGTGAACTCCGCGCTGCACTCCTACCTGATTCTCGCCTTCAGCCGAACCGACCGCGTGACCCTCGACGTCGGCTTCTATTACATGGCAAACGCAGGCGGCCGATTGCTCGGCACAGTGCTGTCAGGTGTGTCATACCAGGTGGGCGGCCTTGCCCTGATGCTCGCAGTCGCCACCGCGATGGTGGCAACCAGCGCGCTCGCGACAACCAGACTATCAGCTTGAATCGGTGTGCTCATGCCCGACAGGGGCTGACGCAAGACCGGACTGCAAACGGCGCGCACCCCATCGGGTTGGCAAATGGTTGCCAGGGTGGGCGGCGTCCGGACCCCAGATCGCCTGGTAGGTGTCGATCGCGCAACCCTGCCGTTGCAGCCAGCAAAATGCCAACACCAGCACAGTCCACCAGCACACGACGCTCAGCCACATCCAGTGAGGTGCGTTTGCGTGCCACATGCCTGTCAGCACCGCGACCACACTGATGCAAACAAGCGTATAGCCCAGAGTCTTGTGAAACGACTCGAACACGCGCCGGCGCAGGGTCATGCTGTAGTGGTCGCCTGCGATCGAGCCATCCGCTAGGGGTGATGTCGGGCCCCCTTTGCTACCGCGCAACACCCCCGACAACACTTGCACTGCCATCGCGATCAGCACGAGCCGGCCGAGCCACACGTGCCAACCCACACCAGACCACGCCCCGCTGTACCCCACGAGGTAGAAAGCCAACGCGGCGAGCAGAGCGGCGAGGCTGTGCAGAATCCAGTGGCTGCGCCACCACACCTGACTGTCGAGTTCGTCGGGCCAGCGTTGCGAGGGCATGACCTTGGCAAAGCGCGCAATCAGGATGGCCGCGGGCACCAGCACCGCCCACACCAGTACCATGAGCCGCCCGTGCCACGCGACCGCCTCGGTCACAGCATGGCCACGGCTCGGGTCAATCGGAAGCAGTAACCACTCCCAAATCAACCTTTCACCGCCCCCGCCGTCATGCCGGTGATGATCTGGCGCGACGCCAACAAGGTGAAGATGATGGGCGGTATGGCGAGCAGCATGCCGGTCGCCATGATCACGCCCCATTCGATATTGAATTCGGACATGTTGTTGACGATCAGAATCGGCACCGTCTTGGTGTCGCGGTCCGAGAGCGCGGAGGCGAGCAGGTATTCGTTCCATGCAATGCGAAACGCGAAGATTGCTGCAGCCGCGAGGCCGGGGCGAATCAACGGCAGAACCACAAGAAAAAACACCTGAAACGGCCCCGCCCCGTCCATGCGCGCGGCCTCTTCCAGCTGACGCGGCACTTGCACGATGAAGCTCTGCAAGATCCAGATCACGAACGGCAGGTTCATCGCGATGTAGACGAGGATGATGCCGCTGTGGGTGCCGGCGAGGCAGATATCGCCGCGCCCACCGAAGGTGTCGCGGATCATCTCGCCGAGAAAGCTGTCCTTGTCGATACAGAATTCGTTGTTCCAGAGACCGAACACCGGCACCAGCAACACAGCCGGCGGCAACATGCGGACCGCGAGTGTTGTCATGGAGGCGACGTCGCGCCCCATGAACTTGAAACGCACGAGGGCGTAGGCCGCCATGCAGCCGATGACCAGGGTCAGCGCCGTCGAGAT
>CALDHJ010000114.1 GCA_937941555.1 uncultured Granulosicoccaceae bacterium
CACCAGTCGTCCGAGGGCGTGTCGAATTTCGCCAGTTCTGCCGGGTCAGCGTTCTGTTGCATGTGTGATCCGTGGTGGAGTTTGAGGCGTGGTGAGCGGGGGCGGACTGATTTGGCGCAGAAGGGCCCCGTCGGTTGGCAACAGTTTACACCGAGCCCACTGCGCGGAGCCGACCGGTCGTGGCCATTAGTTGTTCAGCGCCAGATGGTAAAAAAGCGCACAGACGGTATGGCTCTCAATCAGGCGCTGAGCCGAGTCGTGGCCGTCACGGGTGACAGGTCGGTGTCAGCATCAATCCCGTACAATTCACCGTGTTTTGCGTTCCGTGGGAGAAGTCGGGAATGACCAGCGTCGTCAAAGTGCTGATTCCATCCGGTGCGCTGGGCATCGGATTCGACCGGGCTGCCCTGGCCACCGGCTTGGCACACGCGCCCGACATCATCGCGATCGACGGCGGGTCGACCGACAGCGGGCCTCACTACCTCGGCACCGGCACGAGCAAATACGCACGCTCGGCGATCAAGGCGGAGTGGTCGGATCTCATGGCGGCGCGTGAGCAGGTCGGGGTGCCACTGTTGATCGGTACGGCCGGCACTTGTGGCGCTGATTCGGCGGTGGACTGGCTGCTCGATATCACCCGAGACATTGCTGCGGAGCGCGGCTACAGCCTGCGTGTCGCAGTTCTCAAGAGTGGACAGGAGCCGGTGGATGTCGCGGATGCCCTGCGGGCGGGGCGATTGTCACCGCTTGAAGCCGCACCGGAGATCTCGCCCGAGTTGGTCATGTCCTGCACCCACATTGTTGCTCTCGCCGGGGCCGAGCAGATTCAAGCGGCACTTGAGACAGGTGCCGATATCGTGATCGCCGGGCGCACCACCGACACGGCCGTGATCGCTGCCTTGCCGCTGGCACGCGGCTGTGCGGCTGGCGCCGCGTGGCATGGTGCGAAAATCGGAGAGTGCGGGGCGCTGGCAACGACCAACCCCAATTCCGGCACGATTCTCATCGAATTCGACGACCAGGGATTCACGGTTGTGCCGATGGCTGATGACGCGGCTGCGACCCCGCGCACCGTGTTTGCTCACATGCTCTACGAGAACAGCGATCCCTACATTTTGTACGAGCCCGGTGGTCACCTCGACGTGACCGACGCCGACTACAGCGCGCTCGATGATCGTCGGGTGCGCGTCACGCGGAGTCGTTGGGTGCGTAGCGATCACTACACCGTGAAGCTCGAGGGCGCACGCGTGGGTGGCTACCAGACCGTCTCCACCGTGTTGTTGCGCGAGCCGCGCTATGTCCGTGAGGTGAGCACCTGGTGTGCTCGCATCCGGGATGCGATGCAGCAGCGGATCGACGCCGAGGGCTATCGTGACGTGTCGATCGATTTCCGCATCGTCGGCGAGAATGCCACGCTCGGCGAACTCGAAACCGACCGCAGCGAGGCGCACGAAGTCGGCGTGCTGGCGATAGTGACCGCACCCGATCAGGCGCTCGCCAATGATGTGGCGAAAACCCTTAACCCGATGTTGTTGCACTTCCCGTTGACTCCGCACGAGCCCTTGCCGACGTTCTCCTTTCCCTTCTCGCCGCCGGAGTCCGAACGCGGGCCGATCCATGAATTCTGCCTCAACCACACCCTGACCCTGGACGACCCGATGGACGCATTTCGTCTTGATGTTGTGGAGATCTGAGCATGGCCACCTTGTTGCAACTCGCGGATGCCATCCGCAGCAAGAATGCGGGGCCTTTCTGGCTCACCGTCGATGTGTTCTTTGACAACGATGCGGTGTACAGCCAGGTCCGTGACAGCCTTAAAACGCCCGACGTCGCACGTCGTATGGGGGCTGCACCCGAGGTGGTCAAGCGTTTCGACATCGATGCGCTGCGGGTCATCAAGTTCAGCCTCCCGAGGCCTGCTGTCCAAGGCACGCAGGGCGACCGCGACATGCACGGCGCGGCCTTCGCCTGTTTGCTGCACGACCTCGATATTTCGCCCTGAACCCGCGGGAGTTCTGAGAATTTGCCAGCGTGTGCCCGGGGCAATCCGCCTGGCACAGCCGGCCAGAAGAGGCGTGTCTCAGGGCTCGGGTGGTGGCCACAAACGTGGTAGAATTGATCGCTTGTTTCCCGATGTCTGGTCGGCGTGTGGCGAAGGGGTTGCCACCGGTTTCCGACGGATTGGGCCCGACAGCGCACCGAATCTGGACTACGTCATCAAATGGTTGATTTTGCTAAGGAAGTTGTACCGGTAAATCTCGAAGACGAGATGCGGACCTCCTATCTCGACTACGCCATGAGTGTGATCGTGGGCCGGGCGTTGCCAGACGTTCGCGACGGGCTCAAACCGGTGCACCGACGCGTGCTCTATTCGATGCACGAACAGGGCAATGACTACAACAAGCCCTACCGCAAGTCTGCGAGAGTGGTGGGTGACGTGATGGGTAAATACCATCCGCACGGCGACTCTGCCATCTACGACACCATGGTGCGCATGGCGCAGCCCTTTGCGATGCGGGCGCTGCTGATCGACGGGCAGGGCAACTTCGGGTCAGTCGATGGCGACAACCCGGCTGCCATGCGATATACCGAAGTGCGCATGACCCGCATCGCGCACGAAATGCTCGCCGACATCGACAAGGAAACGGTCGATTTCGCGCCCAACTACGACGAGTCCGAATCCGAGCCCACCGTGTTGCCGGCACGTGTGCCGAACCTGCTCGTCAACGGCTCTGCCGGCATCGCGGTCGGCATGGCAACCAACATTCCGCCGCACAACCTCGGCGAAGTGGTTGATGCCACGTTGGCGGTGCTTGACCGTCCCGACATCGACATCATCGAGCTCATGAAGGAATACCTGCCGGGACCGGACTTTCCGACGGCCGGTATCATCAACGGCGCAGCGGGCATCCGGCAGGCCTACCTGACCGGTCGCGGGCGCATTTACATGCGCGGCGCCACCGAGATCGAAGTCGACAAGAAGTCCGGCCGTGAGTCGATCATCATCACCGAGCTGCCGTATCAGGTGAACAAGGCGCGGTTGATCGAGAAAATTGCCGAGCTGGTCAAAGAGAAGAAGATCGACGGCATTGCCTCCGATGGCCTGCGCGACGAATCCGACAAAGACGGCATGAGGGTGGTGATCGACCTGCGTCGCGGCGAATCCGCCGACGTCATGATCAACAACCTCTACAAGCAGACCCAGTTGCAGTCGGTGTTCGGCATCAACATGGTGGCTCTTGAAGACGGCCAGCCGCGCCTGCTCAACCTCAAGCAGATTCTCGATGCCTTCGTTCGGCACCGTCGCGAGGTTGTGACCCGCCGGACCCTCTACGAGCTGCGCAAGGCGCGAGAGCGGGCCCATGTGCTCGAGGGCCTCACGGTTGCGCTCGAGAACATCGACGAGATCATCGCCCTGATCAAGGCCTCGCCCAATGCCGCCGCGGCGCGCGAAGCGCTGGTGGCGAAAGCATGGCGCCCAGGTGCCGTAGTCGGCATGCTTGAGCGTGCTGGCGCAACAGCATCGCGACCGGACAATCTGGGCGAGGAATTCGGTCTGCTCGGCAGCGAATACCACCTCTCCGAAGCCCAGGCGCGCGCGATTCTCGACATGCAGCTGCACCGGCTCACCGGGCTCGAGCAGGAAAAGATTGTCAGCGAGTACAGCGAGATCCTCGACCGGATCGCCGAGCTGATGCTGATCCTCACCGACCCCGATCGACTGCGCGAGGTGATTCGCGAAGAGCTCGAGGCGATTCGCGAGCAATACGCCGACGCGCGACGCACCGTCATACAGAC
>CALDHJ010000115.1 GCA_937941555.1 uncultured Granulosicoccaceae bacterium
TCCTTGTCGAGGTCTTCTGCCATGCTGGTGTATCGCCTAGTGTTGGTCGGTGGAATGAGGGTACGGAATCACGGATAGTGTGGTGCCGGATTTTCACATTGTATACAATACGATTGCGCCTCGAAGGCAGCCCGATCGCACCGGACGGTTGCAAAAAACCCGCAGGAGAACCGTGATTATGGCAGGACTTACGACGCACGTACTCGACACCGCCAACGGCATTCCCGCGATGGGCGTAGCGCTGTCGCTGTTCCGGATCACCGACACCGACCGCCAGCTGATCACATCCACAACGACCAACCGCGACGGCCGTGTCGACCAGCCGCTGCTCGGCGCTGAATCGGTTGAGGTCGGTCAGTACGAACTCGTGTTCCAAGCCGGCAACTACTTTCGAGCACGGGGCGCAGACCTGCCCGATCCCCCGTTTGTCGATGAGGTTGTGCTGCGCTTCGGCCTTGCGGACACCGCTGCGCACTACCATGTCCCTCTGTTGGTCTCGCCCTGGAGCTACAGCACGTACCGGGGCAGCTGACATGGATGAGCCGGCCACGCGGCAGCAGCTGCGCTTTCTGCTCAACGGAGAGACTGTCGAACTGACGTCCGTGCCACCCACTCTGACGCTGCTGGAGTGGTTGCGGCGCGAGCGCGCCCTGACAGGCACCAAAGAGGGCTGCGCCGAGGGCGACTGCGGCGCCTGCAGCGTGGTGATCGCCGAACCCGCGGGCGACTCGCTGCGCTACCGAACGGTCAACGCCTGCATCGTCTTCCTCGCAACGCTCGACGCCAAAGCGGTGATTACGGTTGAGTACCTGAGCCAGTTCGGTTCGCTGCACCCGGTGCAACGCAATCTGGTCGATCAGCACGCATCCCAGTGCGGCTTCTGTACACCGGGCATCGCGATGTCGCTATTCGCGCGGGTGCAGAACCGCGATGACGGGCCAATCGAAGACACGCTCGCAGGCAACCTCTGTCGCTGCACCGGCTACGGGCCAATCCTCGATGCGGCCAATGCCGTGGATTCGGATTTTGCGCTGGCGATGTTCGAACCCCAGCACCAGCACATGCGCGCGGCGCTCGCCGAACTCAAACACACAGACCACATCGCCTTGAGCCATCCGGACGGTCTGTTCTTCGCCCCTTCAAGTACATCAGAGCTAGCCACCCTGCTGCAACAACACCCCGAGGCGACCCTGCTCGGTGGCGGCACGGATGTCGGCCTCTGGGTCACCAAACAACACCGATCGCTTCCGGTCGTGATCTCGACAGCGCGGTTGTCCGGGCTCGACTGCGTCACACGCAATGCCGGCTGGCTGGAGATCGGCGCCGCGTGCTCATACAGCGATGCGCTCGACGCCCTCTCAACACTCCATCCCGCGTTCAATTCGCTGGTGCGGCGTATCGGCTCCAGGCAGATTCGCAACACCGGCACCGTCGTCGGCAACATCGCAAACGGCTCCCCGATCGGCGACATGCCACCAGCGCTGATCGCGCTGGGCGCGAGCGTGGTGCTCGAGAGCACAGCCGGCACACGCGAGATCGCACTCGAGGATTTTTTCCTCGACTACGGCGTGCAGGCCATTGACGCCGGCGAGTTCGTCCGGGCCATTCAGATCCCACCGCTCGATTCGCACGCGAAGGTGGCCTGCTACAAGATCAGCAAGCGCTTCGAGCAGGACATCTCGGCCGTGAGCGCCGGCTTCTACCTCACACTCGATCGCGACGGTGTGGTGTCGGAGGCCAGGCTCGCGTTCGGTGGCATGGCTGCGACGCCAAGACGCGCAACGCGAACAGAAGCCGCGTTGCGGGGCAACGTGTTCAACGAGTCTGCCGTGATCGCCGCGCTGCCTTCACTGCACGCGGATTTCACCCCACTGAGCGATTGGCGCGCCAGCAAGGCCTACCGACAAACAGTCGCGGGTAATCTGTTGCGGAAATTCGCCCGCGAAGTGGCAACGGGCAGCGCCGTCGACCTCTGGCCCGCCTCGAGCACAGCGCCATGAGCCACTCGGTCACCAAGCCCATTCCCCACGACAGCGCTCACTTGCACGTCAGTGGGTCCGCACGCTACATCGATGACCTGCCCGAACCGCCGGGCACCTTGCAGGTCTACGTCGCGCAGAGCCCACACGCGCACGCAAATCTGACATCGCTCGATCTCGCCGCTGTGCGACGCGCACCGGGCGTGGTCGCGGTGGTGTCGGCGCGCGACATTCCCGGCAGCAACGACTGCAGCCCGGTCATGGGTGACGATCCGGTCTTCGTCGAGTCGACGGCGCTCTACCGCGGCCAGTCGGTGTTTGCGGTGGCGGCATCGACCCTCTCCGCAGCGCGGGCAGCGGCGAGTCTCGCCGACGTCCAGTGGGAGGTTCTGCCTGCCATCCTTAACATCGACGATGCCATGGCGGCCGAACAATTCGTGCTCGATACGCGTGAACTCAGCCGGGGCGACGCGCAGTCGGCGCTCGAGTCGGCTGTCCATACCCTCAGCGGCAGCTTCAGCATCGGTGGCCAGGACCACTTCTATCTTGAGGGACAGGCCTGCCTTGCGACACCCGACGAAGACGGCAGCATCCACCTCAACAGCTCGACCCAACACCCGACAGAAGTGCAACACACCGTCGCCAAGGTGCTGGGGGTGGCCGACCACAAGGTGACCTGCGAAGTGCGGCGCATGGGCGGGGGATTTGGCGGCAAGGAATCACAACCTGCCCTCTTCGCGAGCATCGCAGCCCTCGTCAGCCACCACACCGGCAGACCGGCAAAAGTGCGCCTCGATCGCGACGACGACATGGTCATGACCGGCAAGCGCCACGACTTCCGCATCCGCTACACCGTGGGCTTTGATGACGATGGCCTGATCCAGGCTCTCGATCTCGAGCAGGCTGCACGCTGCGGCATGTCGGCGGACTTGTCGGGCGCCATCGCCGACCGTGCGGTCTTTCACGCCGACAACTGCTACTTCCTGCCTGCCGTTCGCATCCGCAGCTACCGCTGTTTTACCCACACCGTCAGCAACACCGCCTTTCGAGGTTTCGGTGGCCCGCAGGGCATGCTCGGCATGGAGCAGATCGTGACGGCCATTGCCGCGGCGCGCGCGCTCGACCCTCTCGAGGTCCGGCGACGCAACTTCTATCGCCGCGGCGCCGACACCACCCCCTACGGCATGCGCGTCGAGGATTTCGTTGCGGACACCCTGATCGACGAACTGCTCGAGAGCAGCGACTACGCCGCGCGACGCCGCGACATCGCGACCTTCAACGCGACATCCATCGGCCTCAAGCGCGGTATCGCGCTGACACCAGTCAAATTCGGTATCTCCTTCACCACCACCCACCTCAACCAGGCCGGAGCGCTCATACAGCTCTATGCTGACGGCAGTGTGCTGCTCAATCACGGCGGCACCGAGATGGGCCAGGGTTTGCATACCAAGATCGCACAAATTGTCGCCGACGTTTTCGGCATCCCGCTGTCTCGTGTGCGAATTACCAGTACACGCACCGACAAGGTCCCCAACACTTCTGCCACTGCCGCCAGCAGCGGCACCGACCTCAACGGCATGGCCGCCAGCAATGCCGCGCACACCCTGCGCGACCGTCTCGCCGCGGTTGCAGCCGAATCGCTGGGCGTCGATGCCGACACGCTCGAATTTGCAGGCGGGTTGGTGCGTTGCGGCGAGCAGAGCCTGCCGTTTGATGACGTCGTCAAGCAGGCCTACCTGCAACGCGTATCGCTCAGTGCCACCGGCTTTTATGCGACCCCCAAAATCCACTACGACGCCGCAAACTTCCAGGGCCGCCCCTTCTACTACTTCGCCTATGGCGCGGCCGTCAGCGAAGTCACCGTTGACACCCTGACCGGCGAATACCGGGTCGACCGCGTCGACATCCTGCACGACGCCGGCAAATCCCTGAACCCGGCGATCGACCTCGGCCAGGTCGAGGGCGGATTCATTCAGGGCATGGGTTGGTTGACCACAGAAGAGCTCTGGTGGGACAGCGACGGGCGTCTGCGCACGCACGCGCCGAGCACCTACAAGATCCCCACCGCCGGCGACCGGCCGCGCGACTTCCGCGTCGCGCTCTGGGCGGCAGGCGAGAACCGCGAAGACACGATTCACCGCTCCAAGGCCGTTGGCGAGCCGCCACTGATGCTTGCGATCAGCGTGCTACAGGCGCTGCAGGAAGCGGTCTGGGCCGAGACCGGACAACCCGGCATCCCACTCGACAGTCCGGCGACACCCGAGCGGCTGCTGATGGCCATGACGGCTGCGCCCACATGAGCAACCGCGACGCCTGGCGACTCGCACGCGATGCGGTTCACCGCGA
>CALDHJ010000116.1 GCA_937941555.1 uncultured Granulosicoccaceae bacterium
CAAGCCTTCGCCTGGCCGGAGATCCGCACCGCGTGCACGGTGGATGCCGTGATTACTGTCGTCGACGGGCCGGCCGTTGCCGCCGGGCGCTTTGCCGATGACCCCGATGCCGTGCAGGCTCAGCGGCTCGCCGATGAGAGCCTCGACCACACTCCCGAGCTGATCGAACTCTTCTCCGATCAGCTCAGCGCAGCGGATCTGGTGCTGGTCAACAAGAGCGACAGTTTGTCCGACGAACAGCTGTCCGCCGTCACCGACACCGTCAAGGCGCAACTGCCGCGCGCGGTAAAAGTGCTGCCAACTACCCACTGCGCGCTCGATGCCAGTGTGCTGCTCGGGGTAGGGGCTGCGGCCGAGGACAGTATCGACGCGATCCACACTCACCATGACCACCACCATCACCACGGCGAGGAGCATCACCACGCCCACGACGTGTTCAGCCATGTTGTGCTCGACTTACCGCCGATGGCGCAAGCGAATTTGCAAGCCGGGCTCGACGCGCTGGTGGCGGCGCACACTGTGTTTCGTATCAAGGGACACGCGGCGATTCCGGACAAGCCGATGCGCATGCTGGTACAGGGTGTGGGTGAGCGCTTCGATCTCCATTTCGACCGCCGCTGGTCGACTGACGAATTGCGCCGCACGCGGTTGGTTTGTATCGGTTTCGACCTCGATCAAGCGGCCCTCGAGGCACATTTTCATGGCTAGGTTGATTGCCTTGGCACTCGTACTGGCAAGCGGCGTGGCCAGTGCGCACTTTCAGTTGCTGCTTCCGGCCGGCGAGCTCGCGTTGCAACGTCCCGCCAAAAAGACCTTGTATTTGCCGTTCACGCACCCCGCCGTGTCCGGGCAGGTCATGGACATGGCCCGACCTCGGTCGTTGTTTGTCGTGCACCGGGGCGAGCGTGTCGACGCACTTGAGACACTCGAATCCGCGCGCTTTTCCTCCGCGGAAAACACTGGTGCCTCCTGGCTGGCCAGCCATGCCTTCAAACGCCTGGGTGACCATGTGCTGGTACTCGAGCCCGAGCCCTATTTCGAGGCAGACGAGGGCACCTACATTCAGCAGATAACCAAGACCGTGGTGAACGTTGGCGGTTTGCCGACAGACTGGGACGCGGAGATCGGCCTGGCGGTGGAGATCATGCCGTTGGCGAACCCGGCGGCAGTGTGGGCCGGCAGTACTTTCACGGCCCAGGTGCTCGCGGGCGGTGAACCCGTGCCGGGCGCGGAAGTGGAGGTGGAGTTGCTCAACTACGAAATCGACACCGCCAACGACCGCTTTCAAACCGAACCGCGTGTTGAGATTCCGGTGCCGCTGCTCGAGACACAATCGCTGCGCGCCGACAGCAACGGCGTGATCACCCTTGGCATACCCTTCGCCGGCCGCTGGGGCATTGCCGCGTTGGATCTGTTGCCGGGCAGCGAACAAGATGGCAAGCCGTTGTCGGTTGATGCCGTGCTCTGGCTCGACGCGCGGTCACCGCTCGCGACCCGCTGACATGCACGTCGTCGACGGTGTGCTCAGTGCCCCCGTGTTGCTCGCCGGTGCCGGCGCGACGCTGGCGGGCACCGCGGTCGGTTTGCGTGCGCTCGATCATCGCAACCTGCCGGTCACCGGCGTGTTGTCGGCCACTTTTTTCGTCGCCTCCCTGATCCACGTGCCGATCGGTCCATCGAGCGTTCACCTTGTGCTCAGCGGCCTGCTCGGGCTGCTGTTGGGTTGGCTGGCGTTTCCGGCCGTGTTGGTCGCTGCCGCCTTGCAGGCGGTGTTTTTCGGTTATGGCGGGCTTTTCGTGCTCGGTGTGAACGTCGCGAATGTGGCGTTGCCGGCGGTGTTGCTCGCTGCGGCGCTGCGGCCGTGGATATGGCGAGAGGGGCCTGTGGGCACGGCTTGCGCTTTTACGCTTGGTGCTGGCAGCGTGCTGGCGACATCGCTCCTGGTCGCCCTGTCACTCGCGTTGAGCGGGGAGGCATTCTGGCTGCCCGCAAAACTCACGGTAGTGTCGCACTTGCCCGTCGCACTGATCGAGGGGTTCTTGTGTGTCGGTGCCCTGGCATTGGTGCGCCGTGTGCGGCCCGGTTTCCTCGCCGAGGTCTGGCAACCGTGATCTGGCACGTGCCAATCCTGCGCGGGCTGGTGGCGTGTCTTGCGTTTGCCGTGTCAGCGGCCTGGGCACATAACGTGGTCGGGTCCGTCTTTGTCGACGGCAATCGACTCGAAGGCGCGTTCGGCTTCAGCAACGGCGATCTCGCCCCGGCCGGTATGCCCGTGGAGCTGTTGGCGCCGGATGGCAGCCTCGTCGCGGAGGCGGTGACAGATGAGCAGGGCGGTGTGGTATTTCAGGTGAGCGAGGCGCGTGCCTACCGGCTCGTCGCGGACCTCGGGCAGGGCCATGTCAGCACGGTCGACGTTGTGGCGGACGACATTGCGTTGCCACAGCCGGCGAGTGAGACCACTGCCGAGCCCACAGCGGCGTTCGCGGCCACCCCGGTGGCAGCTGCTGCGCCCTTGTCGAGCGAAACGGCGTATGTGCTCATCGACCCCGTGGCCCTTGACGCCGCTGTCAGCCGCGCCGTGGCGGCGCAGGTCAAACCGCTGCGCCGCGAGTTGGTCGCAATGCAATCGGCGACGCGCTGGTCCGACATTCTCGGCGGGCTCGGTGTCATCCTCGGGGTGTGTGGCGCTGCTGCACTCTGGCTCGCACGACGTGAGCGCGCCGCCGGTGGTGATAGCTGATGGCACTGGGTCACAGCAGTGCGGCCTGGAACGGTCAGGCCTTGAGTCGCGATGGCGGACAGTTGGCGGCCTTTGATCCACGCCTGAAATTGCTGCTGGCTGCCGCGTTCGCGCTTGCGGTCGTGCTGGTCGAGGGCAGTGCACTTAAAGCGTTTTTTGTCGTGGTGGGTTTGAGCTTGTGCGTGGCCGCGCGGATCCCGCGCGCCAAGTTGCTGCGGCGCATCGCGGCGCTCGAAGGTTTCATGGTGATGATGGTGATTCTCTTGCCCTTCACCGTGCCGGGCCCGACGCTCTTTACCGTCGGTGGCTTGCACGCGAGTTGGACCGGCTTGTTTCAGGGCATTGATATTCTGCTCACCGCGACGGCGGTGGTCTGCGGCCTGATGGCGCTGGTGGGTAGCCTGCCGGCGAATGTGTTGGGGCAGACGCTCGCATCGCTCGGTGTACCGGAGCGACTGGTCGCCTTGCTGATGTTGACGGTGCGTTATCTCGACGTGGTCGGCGGCGAGTACCGTCGCATGCGTAACAGCATGCGCGCCCGCGCCTTCGTTGCCGGCACCAACCGCCATACCTGGCGCAGTGTCGGGCATCTGGTCGGTATGGGCCTGTTGCGCTCGATTGACCGCGCCGAGCGGGTGACTGACGCCATGCGCTGCCGCGGATTTGACGGCCGATATCCGATACTCTATCCCTTTCGCTGGCAACCGCGGGACAGCCTCGCTGCGACCGCTGCCATGCTTGCGCTAACCGGAGTGGTGATGTGGTCGATGCTCTGATTGCCGTTGATGATCTCGGCTACAGCTACTGTGGACGCGAGCACCTCTTCGAGTCGGTCAGCTTTTCGCTGCATGCAGGCGAAAGGCTGGCGGTGCTCGGTGACAACGGCGTCGGCAAGACGACACTGTTGTCGCTGCTGGTGGGGCTGCGCAAGCCGCGCAGCGGATCGATCACGGCCTTTGGCCAGCGCTGCGTGTCAGAGGCCGACTTCGTCGCAGTGCGTAAACGCGTGGGTTACGTCTTTCAGGATCCGGACGACCAGCTATTCTGTCCGACCGTGCTCGAAGACCTGTGCTTCGGCCCGATCAACCTCGGCATGTCGGAGGCGCAGGCGCTGGAGGTCTCGCGGGCCATGCTTGAACAACTCGGCATCGCCTCTCTCGCCGACAAGGTGTCTTTTCAGTTGTCGGGAGGGCAGAAGCGTATCGTGACGCTCGCGTCCGTGCTGGTGATGCAACCCGATGTACTGTTGCTCGACGAACCGACCAACGCTCTCGACGCGCGCGCACGTGAGCGGTTGCTGAGCACGTTGCTCGAGCTGCCGCAGGCGATGGTGGTGGTGTCGCATGACACGGGCTTTGTCGAGTCGCTCGCAACCCGTTCCTGTACCTTGCAGCC
>CALDHJ010000117.1 GCA_937941555.1 uncultured Granulosicoccaceae bacterium
TGCGTGGATCGGCCCCTGGAAATAGTGTTCGAACTGAAACGGCCGGACATCCGGTTCATTGGAATGGGCTGCCCGAGCCACCTGTCCCAGGGTGGCGACCAGCACCACCGCCACTGCAAGCAGGCCCGCGCTGTATCGGAAAAATCGAGTTGTCATGAGAACGCCCCTTCGCGTTGTGAGAGGGAGGTCATGCGGAGTTGCACCCACAGCAACACCCCCCATGTGAGTGCTATCACGACCCATGCCGCCGTGACGCTGCCCGCACCGTCACCGATGCGCGCTGCACCTAGGGAAACCGCTGCGGCATAGGCAAGCCCCCCTGTGACCACCCCGACCACACACTGCACCGGTTGGGAGAGGCGGTTCATCCAGTGCATGCCGCGTTCGAGGACGAGCGCGAACTGCAACCACAGCAGCGCAAGCCACAGCGGCATGGGTGCACCGTCGGTGTTGAGTACACCCGACATGATCAGCGCTGCATCGCGCAAAATGCCCGACAGCGCGACGGCCGAGACCACACCGAGCGCAATGCCGGTCGGCCGCACCACGAACAGCGCCGCCAGCACAATCGGCAATTGCCAGATCAGCCAGTCGCTGCCGCCGTACACGGCGACGAACCACCCGAGCTTGAACAGCACAAGGCTGAGCCAATCACGCCGTTCCATTGTCGTCCGGTCCGCGCTCGGCCTTGTCTGCCACCAGATGGACGGTGGAGATCGCCTGTTCGGTGAATCCCCCCTCGCAATAGCTGAAGTAGTAGCGCCACAACCGGTAGAGCCGCTCGTCGAAACCGAAGGCCGAGATTCGCGAGCGGGCCGCAATCAGTTTGTCGTGCCAGATCCGCAGGGTGCGCGCGTAGTGCAGACCGATGTCGTCCACGCGTGACACGCTCAGCGCGGTGTTCTCGGCCATGATCGACTTCATCGCCCCGAGAGACGGCAGAAAGCCACCGGGAAACACGTAGCGTTGAATGAAATCGGTGCTGCGCCGGTATTCGTCGTAATACTTGTCTGGCACCGTGATCGCTTGCAGTACCAAGCGACCGCCCGGCTTGAGCCGGTCGTTGCAGGTCTGGAAGAAAGTCGGCAAGTGGGATTCGCCAACGGCTTCGATCATCTCGACCGAAATCACCTTGTCGAAGCGGCCCTCGAGTGCGCGGTAATCCTTGTCGAGCAGGTGAATGCGGTCGCTCAGGCCCGCCCGCTCGAAGCGCGCTTGCGCGTACCGGTGCTGTTCTTTGGATATGGTGGTGGTGGTGACCTCCACATCGAAGTGGGTCGCCACGTACTCGGCCAATCCGCCCCAGCCCGTGCCGATTTCCAGCACCTGCTCACCGGGTTTGAGGTCGAGCAGTTCGCACAGGCGTGCGAGCTTGTTCTGTTGCGCGGTCTCGAGCGAATCTGCGGGATCGTTGAACACCGCACTCGAATACATCATCGAGTCATCGAGCACGGTTTCGAAAAACGCGTTGCTCAGATCATAGTGTGCGCTGATGTTGCGCTTGGCCCCTTTGACCGAGTTGGACCGCGCCCAGTGCCACAACCGGTGGGCCAGTCGGCCCGCGCGCGCAAGACCACTGTCCATTGACCGCATGGTGTCGCGGTTGACCACGAACAGCCGGACCACGTCGGTCAGATCAGGGGTATCCCAATCGCCCTCGAAGAACGCCTCGCCGGCGCCGTTTACACCCGAGCGCAACACGCGGGTGTAGGCCATCTCGTCGTTCAAGACGATGGTCGCAGCCAGCTCGTCTTCCGGGTTGCCGAACACATGGCGTTGGTCCCCGTCGACCAGGGTCAGGCTGCCGTGCCGGATTTCACCGAGCAGTTTCAGGACAACGCGACGGGCCAGTCGCAAGCGGGGTCGGATCTCCATAGCGGCAGTCGCTCTCATCTCAGTCATGTGCACCTCTTTCCATTAGCGCGGATGCGGAATGTATTGAACGCCCTTCCGATACAACCGCAAGGCCTGCCAATAAATGGCTATCAGAACCTGCAGACACACTGCGGGTGATCGGAGCCACGCGCGTAGACACCGCCAACCCGTCAGGGGTTTGCGGTCGAGCACGAGCGTGGCATCGAACAGCTTGTCGTCGGTGTGGTTTTCAATGTGAACACACAGTCGCTTGCGCAGTTCCGTGAACCGCCAGCGGTACAGTTGATCCATGTCCATGAAGGGCGACACGTGAAACGCCTTCGCGGTGGGGGCCAGCGCGCGGTAGTCGACCAGGTAGCGGTGTGTCTCACCCCAGGGCGTGTTGCTCACTTCCACCAGAATACAAGCCAGTTCATCTGACTGATCGTGGCAGTAGTAGAAGTTCACCGGGCTGAAGTAGTGGCCAAGGCTGCGCGGCAAGCCGAGAAACACCACCCGACCACCGAGCGCGTCGCCACCGAGCGCCTCCACGGCACGCCAGACGCCGGTGCGCGTCAGATCGCCATCGAGGTAGTCGCGCTGGCGAAAGCTCATCAGACCGAAACGGTCAATGCCGAGCAGTGGCCAGAGCCGAATCTGAGGCAAGTCGTCGAGATCGATGGCGAGTGCGAGCGCGCGGTAGCGGAACACGTGCGACACCGGTGCGAAACGGCGGTGCCGTACCCAACCGGTGTAGAGCGCACTGTTCACGCGGCGCATCCGAGGCGTTCACAGACATCCAGCGCGCTGCGCACACCGTCCTCGTGAAAGCCGTTGTACCAGTAGGCGCCGCAGAAATGCACTCTGTCCACGCCGCAGATGTCGGATCGCTTTGCCTGGGCGTCGATCATGCCGACGCCGAACTGCGGGTGTGCATAGCGGTATTCCCCGAGAATCTTGTCATCGTCTATCGGGTGGTTGGGGTTCAGGGTGACCGAGAACGGCGGGGCACCCTCCGGCAGACACTGCAGAATATTCATACTGTAGGTCACGGCCGGCGCGGTGGATTCGTCCGCACCGAGCCGGTAGTTCCAACTCGCGCGTGCCAGCGGCTTGCGCGGCAACGCCGATTCGTCGCGGTGCAGGATCACACGGTTTTCGCTGTAGGGAATCGCGCCGAGAACCCGCGCCTCGGCGTCAGTCGGATTGTCGAGCATCGCGAGCGCCTGGTCGCTGTGGCAGGCAAGCACGACGTCGTCGTAGTGTTCCCCTTCGCCTGCTGCGGTGTCGATCCGCACGCCTGCGCTGTCGCGCACCACACGCGTGACCGCGCTGCCGACGCGCGTCTCGCCCGACACCTGAGACTGAAAATGCGGGATGTAACTCGACGACCCACCAATCAGCGTGTACCACTGCGGGCGGTTGCTCAGGTCGAGCAGGCCGTGGTTGTTGAAGAACGCGAGGAAGAACGCGAGCGGGTAGTCGCGCACATCAGCGAGCGACGACGACCAGATCGCCGCTCCCATGGGCAAGAGGTATTTCCGCGCCACGGTGTCGCTGAAACCCTCTTCGCGCAGCAGGTCGCCGACGGTAAGTGACAGGTCGATCGGCTCGCCGGTTGCGAGGCGCGCCTTGGCCACCTTGTTGAAGCGCGCGATCTCGAGCAGAAACCGGTAGAACGCGGGTTTCACGAGGTTGCGGCGGTCGCAGAAAATCGAGTTCGGCGTGTGACCGTTGAACACCCACCCGTCGACCGGGTCGGTGACGCTGAAGCTCATCTCGGTCGGTTGATACGCCAAACCGAGCTTGTCGATGAGGCCTTTGAATCGCGGGTAGTTGCGGTTGTTGAAGACGATGAATCCGGTGTCGATGGCGTAGTCGCCCTCGGGTACGCTTACGTCGATGGTCGCGGTGTGGCCGCCGAGGCGGGGTTCGCTCTCGTAGAGATCCACGTGGTACCGACTGGACAAGGTCGCGGCCGCGACCAGCCCCGACACCCCCGATCCCACTACGGCGATGCGCTTGCTCATTTGGCCATCTTCCTCGCCACCGCCACGCGCCAGGCGAAGGGCAGCCGGCCCAGGACACGCAGAAAGGCACAGAACACCCACGGCATGCACACGTGGGATATGCCCTTGTCGAGGCCGCGGCGCATGGCTTCTGCCGCCTGCTCGGCCGTGATCATCATGGGCATGTTGAAGTCGTTAAGGTCGGTCAGCGGTGTTTTGACAAACCCCGGACTCACAAGGCTGACCCCGACGCCGTGCGGCTTCAGATCGACCGCGAGCGAGCCCGCCAAGTAGGCGATAGCGGCCTTGCTGCCGCCATAGGCCGACGCCCGGCTGAACGGCAGGTAGGACGCTGTCGAACCGACAATCGCCACACGGCTTCCCGATTGCAGGCCCGGCAGGATCGCCTGC
>CALDHJ010000118.1 GCA_937941555.1 uncultured Granulosicoccaceae bacterium
ATAAAGGTCCGGGTCGCTTCTGGTTGTCGACTTTTACTGCACACTAGCAGTGCGCCATCTGCGAATCAACAAAGTTTCGAAATTTTCTTTTTTTCTCGAATCTCTGGCAGAATCGCCTACAAGTCGTACCGCCGGATGCCCGATGGCAAACCCCGATCCCCACACTGCCCACCAGCACGGTAGCGCTTTTGACCGCGTCAAGACCGCGCTGATGACAGGGGGTTTCAAGGCCGGCAGCCGCCTAAAAGCAGACCAGATCAAGACCCGATTTGGCCTCAGCGCGAGCGCCGCCCGCGAGATCCTGCTGCGGCTCACCGGCGAAGGCCTGTTGCATCAGGAAGAAAACCGCGGTTTTCATGTGCCTGAAGTCACCCTCCAATCACTGAATGATGTGATGCAACTTCGCGCGCTGCTCGAGGGCGCGTGCGCCGCCGAGTCGATCGCGCACGGCGATGTCGAGTGGGAAGCGCGGCTGGCCGCGGCACACCACAAGTTGGCCCACCTTGAACAGAAAATGCGCGAAGCCTCACAACTCGATCCTTTCATTGAGATCTGGACGCGCACCGATTCCGAATTTCACGAGACGCTGGCATCCGCATGCCCGTCGAGCACACTGCGCAACGCCCGGCAAAACGCCCACGAACGCTCGCGCATGCACGCCATCTGCATATTGCCAACATACGGTTTCCGCGACCGTACCGTGCCGGAACACGCCACCATCCTTGAGTCGGCTCTCAACCGTGACGTCAGCGCGTGCCAAGCCGCAATTACGGCCCACCTGGAATCTTTCAGCCTATCCGTTGACGTGCTTTCACCCCCAACCAGACATCACCTGAAAGGCACCAAATGAGCCCTGACAACACCCGGAGCGTACTCATCATCGGCGGCGGCGGCATGGTCGGCCAGAAGCTCCTGCAGCGCCTGATCCAACACGGCCTGGACGGTGCGACGATAGGTTCGGTGTGTCTGTACGACATAGTCGAGCCCGCAACGCCTGCTGCCCCCTTCCCGATAGAGACCCGCTCCGGTTCACTGCTGGACGACGGCGAGGCGCAATGGATTGCCGCTCAACGCGCTGACGTCATCTTCCACCTGGCGGCAATTGTGTCGGGCGACGCCGAGCGTAACTTCGAGCGCGGCTGGGACATCAACGCGCGCAGCAGCTGGCAGTTGCTCGAGGCGCTTCGCGCAGAACATCACGACAGCGGCGGACAATACCGCCCACGGCTCGTGTTCTCATCGAGCATCGCCGTGTTTGGCGCACCATTCCCGGACAAGATTGGCGACGACTTCCACACCACACCGCTGACGTCCTACGGCGCGCAGAAAGCGATGACCGAATTGCAAGTCGCGGACTACAGCCGCAAAGGTTTCATCGACGGCATCAGCATTCGCCTGCCGACCGTCACGGTGCGTCCGGGCAAGGCAAACCTCGCGGCCTCGTCTTTTTTTTCCGGCATCATCCGCGAACCACTCAACGGCCTGGAAGCGATCCTGCCAGTCGCCGACAGCGTACGACACTGGCACGCGTCACCGCGCTCCGCAGCCGGCTTTCTCGCGCACGCAGCGTCGATCGATACCGCTGCCCTGCAAAACCGGCCGACACTCAATATGCCGGGTTACTCCTGCACCGTCGCCGAGCAGATCGAGGCGCTTCGCTCGATCGCCGGCAACGACATCGTCGCGCGCATCAAGCAAGCGCCCGACCCGGAGATCGAGGCCATCGTGAAGAACTGGCCGCGCGATTTCGACACTCCCCGTGCGCGCGCACTCGGATTCACAAGCGAAACAAGCTACGAAGACATCATCCGCGTCTACATAGACGAGGATTTACAACCCTGAACCCACATCAAGAGGACCGATCCATTGGGCACGCGACTGGCTGGTAAACGGGTAGTGATCACGGCGGGAGGCCAGGGCATCGGTCGAGCCACGGCGCTTGCCATGGCGGCCGAGGGTGCGACGGTGATCGCAACCGACATCAACACCGAGTCCCTTAGCGCCCTCGCCGAGGAATCCGACGGTGCGATTGAAACCCACGAACTGAACGTGCTCGACAGCGACGCGGTGCGCGCGACGCTGCCCGGTTTCGAAGCAGACGTCCTGTTCAATTGTGCCGGGGTGGTGCATCACGGCAGCATCCTCGACGCCACCGACGACGATCTCGAGTTCGCGATCGATCTCAATGTACGCGCCATGTGGCGCACCGTGCGCGCCACCCTGCCCGGCATGCTCGAGCGCGGCCAGGGCTCGATCATCAACATGTCATCGGTGTTGTCGTCGGTAATCAGCGCGCCCAATCGCTGCGTCTACACCGTGACCAAAGCCGCCGTCGTCGGGCTGACCAAATCCATTGCCCACGAATACGTGACGCAGGGTATTCGCTGCAACGCCATCTGCCCGGGCACGGTCGACAGTCCCTCGTTCCGCGAACGCGTTGCCGCAACCGGCGACGCCGTCCAGGGCATGAAAGACTTCATCGCTCGCCAACCCATGGGGCGTGTTGGCAAGGCCGAGGAAATTGCCGCACTGGCGGTCTACCTCGGCTCGGATGAAAGTGCATTTACCACGGGCCAGGCGCTGGTCATTGACGGCGGGTGGACATCGTGAGCGCCGGCAAGCGCACGCTGCGTTCTCGCGCCTGGTTCAACAACCCGGACGACCCGGAAATGACGGCGCTCTACCTCGAGCGCTACCTCAACTACGGCCTCACACGCGAGGAGCTGCAGGGCGACAAACCGATCATCGGCATTGCGCAGACCGGCTCCGACCTCTCGCCCTGCAACCGACACCACATCGAACTCGCCAAGCGTGTTCGCGACGGCGTCATCGAAGCCGGCGGCACCGTGATCGAGATCCCGGTGCACCCGATCCAGGAAACCGGCAAGCGCCCTACCGCCATGCTCGACCGCAACCTCGCCTACCTGTCTCTGGTCGAGTCGCTCTACGGCTACCCGATCGACGGCGTCGTGCTCAACATCGGTTGCGACAAGACAACACCGGCACTCTTGATGGCCGCCGCCACCGTCGACATTCCCGCTGTTGCCTTGTCGGTCGGCCCGATGCTGAACGGCTTCTACCGCGGCGAGCGCACCGGAAGCGGCACCATCGTCTGGAAGGCGCGCCAGCTGCTCGCCGCGGGTGACATCGACGACGACGGCTTCACGGATCTCGTCGCGTCGAGCGCGACCTCGGTCGGCTACTGCAACACCATGGGCACCGCGACCACCATGAACTCGCTCGCCGAAGCACTCGGCATGCAGTTGCCGGGCGCCGCGGCGATTCCCGCGCCCTACCGCGAACGCGGCCAGATGGCCTACCGCACCGGACAGCGCATCGTCGAGATGGTCAGATCCGACCGAAAACCCTCCGACATCATGACCCGCGAGGCCTTCGAGAACGCGGTCGTGGTCAACTCCGCCATCGGCGGATCGACCAACGCGCCGATTCACCTCAACGCCATCGCACGCCACCTCGAAGTGCCACTCGACAACGACGACTGGCAGCGGCTCGGGCTGGACATACCGCTGTTGGTGAACCTGCAACCTGCAGGCGAATACCTCGGCGAAGACTACCACCGTGCCGGAGGTGTCCCGGCAGTGATCGGCGAGCTGTTGCGAGCCGATCTGCTACCTCACCCGAACGCCATCACCGCAAACGGCAACACCATCGCCGAGAACTGCCAAGACGCCGAGATCATCAGCCCCGACGTGATCCACAGCGTGAGCGCACCACTGCAAACACAAGCCGGCTTCGTCAATTTGCACGGCAACCTCTTCGACTCGGCGATCATGAAGCTCAGCGTGATCACCCCCGCCTTCCGCACGCGCTATCTTGAGAACAGCAGCGATCCCAATGCCTTCGAGGGACGGGCCATCGTGTTTGACGGCCCGGAAGACTTCCACCACCGCATTGATGATCCGGCGCTTGCGGTCGATGCCGATTGCATCCTGGTGATGCGCGGCGCCGGACCCAAGGGCTACCCCGGCGGCGCCGAGGTGGTCAACATGCGTCCCCCGGACTACCTGATCAAGCAGGGCGTTGACGCGCTGCCGTGCATCGGCGACGGTCGGCAATCGGGCACCTCCGGCTCCCCGTCCATTCTCAATGCCTCACCGGAAGCAGCCGACGGTGGTGGTCTCGCGATCCTGCAAACCGGTGATCGCCTGCGCATCGATCTGAACAAGGGGTCTGCCGATATGCTAATCGACGCCGCTGAATTGCAGGCACGGCACGCAGCGCTCGACGCCGCAGGCGGCTATCAAGTACCAGCCGACCAGACACCCTGGCAGCGCCTGTTCCGCCGCGAAGTGCGCCCCTTCAGCGAGGGCATGGTGCTCGGCGACGCGCCTGAATTCCAACACATCGCCGCGGACGGCGTGCCGCGCAACAACCACTGACGGACCTCACTATGAAACTGCTTCGCCACGGCGAACCCGGCCGTGAACGCCCCGGCATGCTGGACGACGACGGCACGATCCGCGACCTGTCCGGTCATGTGGCTGACATCCACGGTGACACCCTGGACGACGCCTCGATCGCGCGACTGTCAACACTCGACCCGACGGCTCTGCCTGCCGTCCTGCCCGGCACGCGACTCGGCCCCTGCGTGGGCAACATCGGCAAGTTCCTGTGTATCGGGCTGAACTACAGCGATCACGCCGCTGAGACCGGCAACCCGATACCGGACCACCCGATCCTCTTTTTCAAAGCCAATTCGGCCGTGGTCGGCCCGAACGACGATACGGTGTTGCCGCGGGGATCGACCCACACCGACTGGGAAGTCGAACTCGGTGTCGTGATCGGGAAGGCCGCAAAGTACGTGAGCCGGGAGAACGCGCTCGAGCACGTTGCAGGCTACTGCCTGATCAACGACGTCTCAGAGCGCCACTTCCAGACACAGCTCAGCGGCCAGTGGACCAAGGGCAAGTCCTGCGACACCTTCGGCCCGACCGGCCCCTGGCTGGTCACGCGCGATGAGATCCCGGACCCGCAAAACCTCGACATGGGGCTCGACGTGAATGGCGAACCCCGCCAACGCGGCAACACGCGGACACAGATCTTCTCGGTGGCGGACGTGATCGAACACTTGTCCAGTCTCTTTACCCTGCATCCCGGCGATATCATCAGCACCGGCACACCGCCGGGTGTCGGCGCCGGCATGAAGCCACCACAATTTCTCAAGGACGGCGACCGCGTCGACCTCTGGATCGAGGGACTGGGGCGTCAGCGTCAACAGGTGCGTGCCAATGACTGACACCAAACCCGCCATCCTCTACGTCGGTGGCGTGCCACCGCACGCGCACGACGCCCTGCACACCCTTTTCACTGTGCACACACTGGCCGACATCGACGACCGCGATGCCTTTGTCGCCGAACACGGCAGTCAGATTTTCGGCGCGGTCACCAACGGCCACGACGGTCTATCGACCGACTGGATGGACGCGCTGCCCGCGCTCAAGGTGATTTCCTGTTGTGGCGTCGGCTACGACGCCATCGACGCGAGCGCCGCGGCCAGCCGTGGCATTCTCGTGACCCACACCCCCAATGTGCTCAATGCCGATGTCGCGAATACCGCGATCATGCTGCTGCTCGCAACCAGTCGGCAGCTGCTGCGCGACGAAGCCTGGGCACGCAGCGGCAACTGGGCCGCAGAGGGTGCCGCACCGCTCACACGCTCGATCGAGGGCGCCAGCGTTGGCATATTGGGGCTCGGCCGTATCGGTGAGTCACTCGCGACCAAACTCACTGCATTCAACTGCGACATTCACTACCACACGCGAACGCCGCGCGATCACGTCCCCTACACCTACCACCCGAGCACCACCGCCCTGGCAAGCGCAGTGGACTACCTCGTGGTGATCACGCCCGGCGGCGCAGTCACTCGCCACCTCGTGAACGCCGAG
>CALDHJ010000119.1 GCA_937941555.1 uncultured Granulosicoccaceae bacterium
AAACCCACTGTTGCAACTACCTGCTGGCAACCGATCTCGAGATGGAAACGCCGGATGGCTACGCATCGACCAGCTGGTCTTCGGGCTACGGTGACTATGTGATGAAGCCGGATCTGTCGACCCTGCGGCGCGTGCCGTGGCTCGAGGGGACCGCAATGGTGTTGTGTGATGTGCTGGACCACCACACGCACGAGGCGGTGGCCCATTCACCCCGCGCCGTGCTCAAGCGACAGGTGGCACGTCTGGAAGCGCTGGGGCTCAACGCCATGATGGCAACCGAGCTCGAATTCTTCCTGTTCGAAAAAAGTTTTGAAGACTTGCGGCGGTCCGGCTACCGCGACCTCGAGCCCATCAGTGGTTACAACGAGGACTACCACATCTTTCAGACCACCAAGGAAGAAGGGGTGATGCGGCCGATCCGCAATCACCTGTTTGCGGCCGGAGTACCTGTTGAGAATTCCAAGGGCGAGGCGGAGTCGGGCCAGGAAGAACTGAATATTCGCTATGCCGCGGCACTCGATTGCGCCGATCACCACACAATTGCAAAGCACGCTGTCAAAGAGATCGCCTGGCAACATGGCCGGGCTGCGACCTTTCTGCCCAAGTGGGATCACAAGCGCGTTGGCAGTTCCTCGCACGTGCACCAATCCCTGTGGCGAGAGGGTGAGCCGGCGTTCTACGACCCCGCTGACACGCTTGGCATGTCGTCGCTGATGAAGCACTACATGGCCGGTCTGATTGCCTTTGCACCGGAGTACACCGTTTTCCTCGCGCCCTATGTCAACAGCTACAAGCGCTTTGCCAAAGGCACTTTTGCGCCGACCAAGGCCGTCTGGTCGGTCGACAACCGCACAGCGGGCTTTCGCCTTTGCGGAGACGGCACGCGAAGCGTGCGTGTCGAGTGCCGTATCGGTGGTTCCGACATGAACCCCTATCTCGCCCAGGCCGTGATGTTGGCAGCGGGCATCAAGGGTATCGAAGACGAAATGACCTTGAGCGCGCCGTTTCAGGGTGACGTGTACAACAGCCATGACACACCCGACATTCCGCAGACTCTGCGTGCCGCTATCGCGCGCCTTGAATCGTCCACCTTCCTGCGACAGGCTCTGGGCGACAAAGTGGTTGACCATTACATTCGGTGTGCGCAATGGGAGCAGGACGAGTTCGACCGCGTTGTCACCGATTGGGAAGTCGCCCGTGGCTTCGAGAGGGCCTGAGTCATGATCCGCTGCGTATCACCCATCGATGGCTCGATTGTCGCCGAGCGTGAGCCGCTCTCGCGCGATGCCGCGCGCGCGCAGGTAGCACGCGCTGCTGATGCGGTCGCCGAGTGGTCATCGAGATCACTTGCCGAACGTATCGCACTGGTACGGGCGGGCGTCGCGCGCGTGGGTGAGATGAATGACGAGATCGTGGTCGAACTGGCGCGCCAGATGGGCCGGCCAGTCCGCTATGGCGGGGAGTTCAGCGGCTTTAACGAGCGCGCGAGCCACATGGCTGACATTGCATCCGAAGCCCTGGCAGACATTCAGGTCGAAGATAGCAGCGGTTTCACGCGCAAGATCAAGCGCGTGCCGCACGGCGTTGTGTTGGTGGTGGCGCCCTGGAACTACCCCTTCATGACCGCCATCAACACTGTCGCGCCGGCCCTGATCGCCGGCAACACGGTCATGCTCAAGCACGCCTCGCAAACGCCGCTCGTCGGCGAGCGTCTGGCGCAGGCCTTCCACGCGGCAGGCATACCCGATGCGGTGTTTCAGAACGTTTTTCTCGATCACGCCACCACCGCCGACCTGATTGCAGAGAAGTCATTCGGGTTCGTGAATTTCACCGGCAGTGTGGCCGGTGGGCAAGCCATTGAGCAGGCGGCCGCCGGCACCTTCACCGGACTGGGGCTGGAGTTGGGTGGGAAAGATCCCGGGTACGTCTGCGATGACGCCGACCTCGACGCGGCAGTCGACACCCTGATTGACGGCGCCATGTTCAATTCCGGGCAGTGTTGTTGCGGTATTGAACGCATCTACGTCGCGGAGTCCTTATTCGATGCGTTTCTCGAAAAGGCCGTCGCCCTGGTCAGCAACTACCAACTGGGTGATCCGCTGAATCCCGAGACCACCCTGGGCCCCATGGCTCAGCCCCGATTTGCAGATCTGGTGCGATCACAAACGGCAGAGGCGGTCGCCGCCGGGGCTACGGCACATATCGATCCGGCGCTGTTTCCGGAAGACGGCGGCGCCTACCTGATGCCGCAAATCCTGACCAGCGTTGACCACTCGATGCGGGTCATGCGCGAGGAGAGCTTCGGGCCTGTGGTGGGTATCATGCCGGTCCGAGACGATCGCGACGCGATTCGGTTGATGAACGACAGCGACTTCGGGTTGACGGCATCGATCTGGACACGGGACGTCGCCCGCGCCGAAGCGATTGGCGACCGGATCGAGACCGGTACCGTCTTTCTGAACCGCGCGGACTATCTCGATCCGGCGTTGTGCTGGACGGGGTGCAAGAATACCGGCCGTGGTGGCGGGTTGTCGGTGATCGGCTACCACAACCTGACCCGTCCAAAGTCTTATCACTTCAAGAAGGATTGATCTGGTGTCATTGACGGCAAATTGGTCGTACCCGACCGCCATACGATTCGGTGCAGGCCGCATCGCTGAAATCGCGGATGCCTGTCAGGCCGCCGGGATTCGAAATCCACTCCTGGTCACTGACCGCGGACTCGCGGACTTGCCCATCACCCGGCACACCCTGGACCTGCTCGATGCGGCCGGGTTGGGCCGCGCGCTTTTCTCGGATGTCGACCCGAATCCGAACGAGAAGAACGCGGCTGCCGGTGTGGCAGCGTTTCGCGACGGTGGGCACGACGGCGTGGTGGCCTTCGGCGGGGGTTCCGGGCTTGATCTTGGCAAACTGGTTGCGTTCATGGCCGGGCAAACGCGACCGATCTGGGATTTCGAAGACGTCGATGACTGGTGGACCCGCGCGAGTACGGAGGGCATTGCGCCGATCGTCGCGGTGCCGACTACCGCGGGTACCGGGTCGGAAGTGGGTCGGGCGTCGGTGATTACCAACTCCGAGACAGCCGAGAAGAAGATCATCTTCCACCCGCGGTTTTTGCCAAGCGTGGTGATTTGTGATCCCGAACTCACGGTCGGGATGCCGGCGGCTATCACGGCCGGCACCGGGCTCGACGCTTTCGCACACTGTGTCGAGGCGTTTTGCTCGCCGCACTACCACCCGATGTCGCAAGGCATGGCGCTCGAAGGCATGCGACTGGTCAAGGAGTGGCTGCCTCGCGCCTATGCACACGGCGACGACATCGAGGCGCGGTCCCACATGATGTCGGCCGCCGCGATGGGCGCGACGGCGTTCCAGAAGGGGCTCGGCGCGATCCACGCGCTGTCACATCCGATCGGTGCGATCTATCACACCCACCACGGCACAACCAATGCGGTCTGCATGCCAGCGGTGCTGCAGTTCAACCGACCTGCGATCGAAAGGGTGATCGAACAGGCAGCACGGTATCTCGATATCGCTGGTGGCTTCGACGGCTTCTGTGACTTTGTCGATCAACAGAATGCGACGCTCGGGATTCCCAGGGGATTGATCGCGCTTGGTGTCGAGAACCCCGATGTCGAGCGCATTGTCGCCGGGGCATTGAAGGACCCGAGCCGTGGCGGTAATCCCGTTGCGATGACGGTAGAGAACACGACGGCATTGCTGCGCGCCTGTCTCCAAGGGTGAAGTGTGCACACCGGTTGAGCCGGTGTACCCTTCTTTGTCAGCTGGGGGTCAGCCTTGTGGTGAGACGCTGATCTTGCGTCGGAGCCACAAGGGCAGCAGTGTCAGCAGGACGAACCACAGTGACGTCGAACCCACTGCCGCACCAGCATGCCCGCCGGCGCCGGAACCACTGCCGAGTGTGACACCGGTGACAACCGTGTTGTCGCCGGTATTTGACCCGTTCTCGCCTGATCCGGTCTCGTTGTTCGCGCAAATGCTCGGCAGGGAACTGAAGGCTTCGCCAACACCGCCAGGTGCCGGTACATCGGCCAGTCCGGTTGCCGCGTTGAATGTGTTGGTTTCTATCCACGCGAGGAAGGCATCAACCGAGGTGTTGACGCCGGGTGTGGCTGCGAGCGCGCAACCGTAGCCGAAGCTCACGATCCCGACCTGTGTCACGCCACTGGGTGTATTGAGCAGCAGAGGACCGCCACTGTCGCCCTGACAGCTGTCGCGCCCACCTTGCTCAGTGCCGGCGCAGAGCTGGTTGTCGGTCAGGGTGACGCCGGGCAGTGCGACGCTACAGGCCGCGTTGCTCCAGGTATCGAAGTTCACTTCCTGGAGTGTGGTGCTGTAGGTGACAACGCCGGGATTGATGTCGGTATCGCCCCAGCCGACCACGAGGGCTTCGAGTGCCTCACCGGGTTTGACCGTTGCGAGCCTGACGGGGGTGTTTGAGGTCTGCGGCGTAGCCAGCTTCAGCAGCGCGATATCGAACGGCGAGGCTGCATCGTTTTCGTTGTACGACGCGTGCCGCACGATGTCGGTGACAGCAGTGCCGTTGGCGACGTCAGTCAGCGACAACGTGTGGGCATCAAAGAGCACCTGAACGTCTGCCGGCACGATGGGTTGCAGCCCGCCGGCACCGTTGGGTTCGTAGAGACAGTGTGCTGCCGTCAGTACCCAGCTCTCGTGGATCAGTGAGCCGCCACAGAACTGGGCCTGAAATTCAGTCTGGCCGGTAGTGGTTGCGAGCGCGACAGCGTAGGAGTGATCGTCCGTGGAGGATGTGCAACCGCCGATGATGCGCGGTTGGACCTCGAGCGCCAGAGCGGCGCTGCCACCTGTCACCGCAAAGGCGAAAAGACTTGTGGTCAGTCTGAAATGGCTCATTGCTTTACCTGTGGCCGTCCGCCACCGAATCGCCGCGCGCGCCCCGATGATCCAGGCGCGGGTAGTCGGTGTATGCGTAGTATTTGTGCTCTCAAACACGCAAACAGCGAGCCAAAGCGGCTAGGTGGGTGCCTGTCTCCCTCGTAGGCGATGGCCGAACTATAATTTTGGTTTGCGGCACGACCTGTGATTGCCGCCCGTCAGACAGAGCGTTGAAAGAGCGTCAGTGTCATGAAATCAGAGTCCATAGCCGCGCGGCGAATCAGCCGCCGTCAGTTCATTCGCGCAAAACTGGCACTAGCCGCAGCGCCGTTGTTGCCCGCACCTGTTGCCGTTGCCAGCGAGTACCTGCTGCCGCCTGACGACATGGCGATCATCGGCGCCATCGGGCGGGACGTCGCGCTGAGCAGCGATACGCTG
>CALDHJ010000120.1 GCA_937941555.1 uncultured Granulosicoccaceae bacterium
GTGTGTAGTGGAGCTGCTCCCGAAGTATCGATTCGCACCTCGGTAGTAGCTGTAGATCTCGTACAGTCCTTCGGCAAGCGGGGTCGTACCGCTTGCAGGTAATGCATTGACAGCAGTCTCGAATACGGATCGAGCCGAAACGTCCCGGTGGTCTGTCACCGGCAACAAAATCGTGGCACCACTACCGCCATTCATTCGTGCGAGGCCGGCATTGATTTGCGGAAAAAGGTGCATGACGTTGATCAGCACGCGTTTCATCGCTTCCGCCTTGTTGGTGCGGGTGCCGGTTTGCGGTTCGATCGGTGGGTTGAGTTTGTAGTTGATGTAGTTGCCGACGTACGCGGTTGTGTAGCCGGTGTCGGTCCAGTCGATTTCGTCGCCGGTGTTGGCGGTCCAGGCTGAAGCCGTGTCTGTGCTCAGATACGTTGCGCCGCCGCCGCCATTCTGGCCGTGCGTGCCACGGTCTTCGTAGCAGTCGACCATGTGTCCGTCAGTCGATTTCCAGGTGCCTCTATTGATCGGGAGCCAGACGTCCTCGGCTGTCGCATTGTCTGGGACGGCATTGGGCAAGCGGGCGGTGAGGCGACCGGTGAAAAAGCCGCGCGCGTCGATGCCGGTGTTGGCAACATCACAATGCATGTAGCCGCGTTGGCCGGAATTCACAGCCGACGGAGTGCTTGGCACGCGTCCACTTGGTGCGTAGTAGACCTCTGTGCTGGCAAAGCTGCCAGTGTAGGTCGTCAGTGGGTCGTAGGGCAGCGGCACGTTGTTCATCGAACCGCGCATGCTGCCCGAGGTGTCCATGTAGAACACGATATTCGGGAGGTGTTCGACAGCTCGATCGAAGTAGATATCGGTGTCCAGCGCGCTTGCGCTGGTGGCACACAACGACAACGCCATTGCGGAAAAAACCGCTTGCTTCAACGATCGCCGAACGGCCTTGAAGCGCGGTGTTTTGTCACAGCTCTGTATTGTGGTCGATGTGAATTTCATGTCGATGCCCAAGAGTTTTTTTGTCTGTCGTGAGACTGTCAAACTGCCAATCAGTTGCAGCTCGAATCAGAATTCCAGGAGCCAGTGCCGAGGTTGTTGCCCGATTGAATGGTCATTGAACTGCACTCGGTATCTTCTGCACGCGTTGCCGTCGCAACAAATTGCTGGTTGGCGTTACTGCGAGTGATTGCGTAGGCCCATTTTGTCGCCGTTCCTGTCGGAACTGTGAATATCGAAGCGAGTTCGGTCTGATCGGCGTAGCGGTTGTTGTCGAGGTAGTACTTTTCCTGCGCGTCGGCGATTTTGACCAGAACCGTCTGTGCTTCCGTGCGGTCCGCTCGGACGATGTAGTTGCGATATGACGTCACTGCAACTGAGGCGAGAATGCCAAGTATGGCAATGACAACCAATAACTCGATCAGGGAAAATCCGGTAGATTTCTTCATTGAGAATGTCCTCCGTGTCTCTTTGGAAAAGCGCTTTTTTTAGCAGGCGCTTTAGTCTGTGCCGTAGGAAACGCTGGCGTCACCGTCCGATACCCGGACGTACACGCTGCCGACGATGGTTTGTACCGCGCCGCGCTGTGCGAGTGTCCGCACGCTGCCGGTTGAGGTGATTTCGTAGAACACGCACTTGGTGCTGCCGCCAGCGGTCGTGGCCGGTGCGATAGGACACGGCAACGATGCGCCGAGCGGCTTTATCTCGACGTCCGCACTCCATTCGCCAGTTGTGCTGGTGAAGGGACGATTGATGACGTCAGCGACGGGGTCCGTGCCATTGATGAACGGGTTGATGTCTGATTGCCGTATGGTTGGCGACCGGATGATGCGTCGTAAGCCCGACTCTGCGGCCTCGAAGGCGACTTGCGATGTTTTCTCGTTCTGCGCAATGCGCAGTTCGACACTTGACAAACCGACAACAGCCACGCCCGCGATGGTGAGGATTGCCAAGACCATCAACGCAATGATCAAGGAGATGCCGCGCTGTTTTTTCGGGGATTGCGTGGGGAACATGGTGGGGGACCTCACAGAGAGTTTCGCACTTGAAACGTGCCCTGCCAGACGCGGGTATTTGCGTCTGCGGTCACGTCCAGATCACCAAAGCTGTAGTCGCGCGTAGCACCCGTCGACTGCCAGTCCTTGCTGCTGCCGGCAGTCGTCAAGACGCGAACGGCACGAATCCGGTCGACGGTTGTGACATCGGTCCAGTCCACATCATCAGCGTCACGGTATTCCGTCACTCGTCCCTCGCACGGGGTCGTGGTCGTGTTGCAGTCTTCCATGCCGATCTGGACCTGGAAGTCCTCGACACCTTCGGCGATGATCTCTTCTTCATAGAGCGTCCCGGAATCCGGTGAGAGTCCGACGCGAATAAGGGATCGTTCTTCGACGCCGGTTTTCGGCTCGGACAAGTAATAGATGTAGACCCGCAGTGGGTTGATCAGACGCTCTGCTTCAGGGGCGAAACCTGTGCCGTAGCCGATGGTTGTTGGCGGGTTGGTGCCTTCCCAGAACAGTCGCCCGCCAGACGGGTTGCTGAACAGGTACACGCTGTTTTCCGGCAAAGTCGACCACTCGGCGTGAGGTCGGTTTTCGAGCTCGGTGTATTTGAGAACCAGAATGTCGGTGTCGGTGACGTAGCTTGATCCGACGCAGGTCGCCGACCACGGATTGGTGTCGTTCGTGGCGAAAATGTACTGATCGAGGTTGATGTAGAAGCGATCGCTGCAGTCGCCGGTGGCGGCGGCGAGTTCATTCGCAGCGCCGAGGCGCCCCTCGATCGACCGGGCTCCGCGCATACGCCCGAACATCCCGGCGTGGCGGATGTCCTCGCCCAGTACGCCGGCAATCAGCCGAGTGGACCCGAGCAGGTCTGTGTTTGCCTGGGTTTTCTCTTTGGTGTTGTTGCTGCTGACGACGATGCCGAACGCACCGGCGACCAGCACCAGGCTGATCACCATCGCGATCATGAGTTCGATCAGCGTAAACCCGCGTTGGCTTCGTGCGGTGTGCGTGGACGTGTTCATCAGATCTGACTCACGGTGTTGTAGTCGAACGTGGTTGTGCTGTCACCGGCGTCGTTGCGCGTCGTCCATTGAAAGGTCAGATCGACTTCAAAGGGGGGTTCGGTTCCGCCGGCCACCGGTGCGACTGTCAGGGTGAAGATTGGGTTGAAGTTGTTCAGGCTGGCGACCAGTGAATCGCGGATCGCGACCAGGTCGATCTGCGCACGCTGCACATCGGTACAGCCGGTGGTGCACGCCGGGGCGGTCGCGGGCAGCGCGTTGGAGTTGATGGCGTAGCTCTCGGCGATGCCCGGATTGGCGCGAATCGCTTCCATGACCCGCGCGCTGTGCTCGAGGATCACATTGCGCTCGTATGACACTTTACTCGAGCGCATGGCCTGCACTTGCAAGCCCGCTACACCGAGCAGTCCAATCGCGAGGATGACTACCGTCACCAGCACTTCGATCATGCTGACACCGGATTGAAATCGCTTCAGGCCGCTGCGCATGCGGTTGCCTCCATGTCATCTGTTTTGTTGATCTTGACCGAACCTGCGCGTGTGATTTCTATGGTTCTGCCATTGGTGCGCGCGTCGGTGGAACACATCAGAAACGCAGCCTCGCTGCGTCGACCCGCGCTGTCGCGCACCGTGCCGTCGTGGTAGAACCACAGGGCGGCGTTGGCAGACGTGGTTGTGGGTGTGACCTTGACACCTGACGCCATGGGGTCGCGGGTGCGCATAGGCTCCGGTGGTGTGCCGTCAATTTGTTGGTCGGAGCGGTTCGACGCGGTGGGGTCGTCGTCAATGCCGATCAGCCAGCCTGTGGCCTGCCAATCATCAGCGGTTGTGGTGGCGCGGCACTGGTCTCCGCCGATCGCAGCCGAGTGACAGAAAACAACGCGACTGCCCGTTCGAACAGCTTCGGACCGGGCCAGATTCATGTCGGAGACCATG
>CALDHJ010000121.1 GCA_937941555.1 uncultured Granulosicoccaceae bacterium
GGCCCAGGCGCAGGCCATCTGCATGCAGACCGCGGATTTCAAGCGCGCCTTCGACGCCTTCGTCGCCAAGTCGCGACCGCAATTCGAGGGGGACTGACACGGTGGACACAAGCTTCCTGACCTGGCCTTTCTTCGATGAGCGTCACCGCACGCTGGCAGCTGAGCTCGACGCCTGGTGTAGCGCGTCGCTTGGCGCCGTTGACCACGCTGACACCGACTCGGCCTGCCAGGCGCTGGTCGCCGCACTCGGGCGCGGTGGCTGGACCCGCCACAGTACCGTTGATCCCGCTGATGCGGATGCCACACTCGACGTGCGCAGTCTCTGTCTGATTCGCGAGACGCTCGCGCGGCATGATGGATTGGCCGATTTCGCCTTTGCCATGCAGGGGCTTGGCAGCGGGGCGATCTCGCTATTCGGCAGCGCGGTGCAACGCGATCACTGGTTACCGCGCGTGGCCGCCGGTGAGGCGATTGCCGCGTTCGCGCTGACCGAGCCGCACAGCGGATCGGATGTCGCGGCCAGCACCATGACCGCCACGCGCGAGGGCGACGACTACGTGCTCGAGGGCGAGAAAACCTGGATTTCCAACGGCGGCATTGCCGATGTGTACACCGTGTTTGCGCGCACCGGTGAAGCGCCAGGCGCGCGCGGGCTATCGGCCTTTATCGTGCCGGCGGATACACCGGGCCTGCATATTGCGGAACGGTTGCACACCACAGCCCCCCATCCGTTGGCGCGATTGCGCTTCGACGCGTGCCGCGTGCCGGCGAGTGCGTTGATCGGCGAGTCCGGTGCGGGGTTCAAGATCGCGATGTCAGTGCTCGATGTATTCCGCAGCACCGTCGGCGCCGCCGCACTCGGCTTTGCCAGGCGCGCGCTCGACGAGGCGCTGCACCACGTGCAACACCGTGAAGTGCAGGGCGAAGCGCTCTCGGAACGGCAGCTGGTGCAAGGCCATCTCGCCGACATGGCGCTCGCCATCGACACCAGCGCGCTGCTGATCTACCGCGCGGCCTGGACCAAAGACACTGGCGCGTCGCGGGTGACGCGCGAAGCGGCCATGGCCAAGTGGCACGCCACCGAGGCGGCTCAACAGGTTATCGACATGGCGTTGCAGCTGCACGGCGGTGAGGGCGTGCGGCGTGACCACATCTGTGAACGGCTGTACCGCGAGATCCGCGCACTGCGGATCTACGAAGGCGCAACGGATGTTCAGCGCGTGGTGATTGCGCGCGAGACCCTGAAAGGAGCTGTGTGATGCAAACACTGGGACCGACCGCACACGTCGACACCTTTTCACGCGACAACCTGCCGCCATCCGCCCTCTGGCCCGAGTTGATGCTGGGGCAGTTCGACTACCCCGAACACATCAACATCGGTGTCGAGCTTACTGACGTGATGTGCGAGCGAGGCTTCGGTGACTACACGGCGCTGATCGGCAACGGCCGCCGCCGCACCTACAAAGAGCTCACCGACTGGAGTAACCGTATCGCGCATGTGTTGGTTGATGACATGGGCGTTCAGCCGGGCAACCGCGTCCTGGTGCGCTCGGCCAACAACCCGGCGATGGTGGCCTGTTGGCTTGCCGCAACCAAGGTTGGGGCGGTGGTGGTCAACACCATGCCGATGCTGCGCACCGGCGAATTGACTGACATCATCGACAAGGCCGAAGTCAGCCACGCGTTGTGCGACAGTCGCCTCGTCGACGAGCTCGACGCCTGCCTGGCTGACAGCCGGTTTCTCAAACGCATCATGGCCTTTGATGGCACCCGCAACCACGACGCCGAGCTGGACCAGCTGGCGCTGGAGAAACCGGTGCGATTCAGCGCGGTGGAAACCGGTCGGGACGATGTGGCGTTGCTTGGTTTTACCTCCGGTACCACCGGCTCGCCCAAGGCCACCATGCACTTCCACCGCGATCTCCTGATCATCGCTGACGGCTATGCGCAGGAGGTCCTCGGGGTTCAGGCGGACGACGTCTTTGTTGGCTCGCCACCGCTCGCTTTCACTTTCGGCCTCGGCGGCCTTGCCGTGTTTCCGTTGCGCTTCGGCGCGGCGGCGGCGTTGCTTGAAGACGCCTCCCCGAACAACCTCATCGAGATCATCCAGAAATTCAAGGCCACGGTGTGTTTCACCGCGCCCACCGCCTACCGAGTGATGCTCGCGGCAATGGAAGAAGGGGCAGACTTGTCATCATTGCGCGCGGCGGTGTCCGCGGGCGAAACCCTACCGGCGCCGGTCTACGACGACTGGCTCGCCAAGACCGGGAAACCCATGCTCGACGGCATCGGTGCGACCGAGATGCTGCACATCTTCATCTCCAACCGCTTCGACGACCACCGGCCGGCCTGCACCGGGCGTCCGGTCACCGGATACGACGCGAAAGTGGTCGGAGATGACGGTCGGGAGCTACCGCGCGGGGAAGTCGGTGCTCTGATGGTGCGCGGACCGACCGGCTGCCGCTACCTCGCCGACGATCGCCAACAGAAGTACGTGCGCGACGGCTGGAATATCACGGGCGATTCTTTTTCGATGGACGAAGACGGGTACCTGCACTTTGCCGCGCGCAACGATGACATGATCATTTCCTCGGGCTACAACATCGCCGGACCCGAAGTGGAAGCCGCATTGCTTGCACACCCCGACGTGTTCGAGTGTGCCGTGATCGGCGTGCCCGATGACGAGCGCGGGAACCTCGTTGAAGCGCATGTCGTGCTCGTCGACGGTGTGGCGGCGAACGACGCCTGCACGAAACGGCTGCAGGATTTCGTCAAGGCCCGCATCGCGCCCTACAAATACCCCCGCAGTATCTGCTTCATCGACGCCTTGCCCAAAACCCAGACCGGCAAGATTCAACGCTTCGTGTTGCGCCAGAATCGACTGGCGCAACTTCGCAGCACGGCCTGAGCGAGAACACCATGCCCAACCAGACCATCACCCCGTCCGACTGGCCGCGCGCCAAGGGTTACGCCAACGGTGTACTCAGCGAGAGTGGCACACTCTATATTGCCGGCCAGATCGGCTGGACTCCGGATGGCGTGTTCGAAGCAACCGATTTTCTCGGCCAACTCGAGCAGACACTCAAGAACATCGTCGACATCGTTGCAGCCGCTGGCGGCGGACCCGAGCACATCGTGCGCCTCACCTGGTTCGTCAAAAGCAAAGCCGAGTACGCGGCCAACCAGTCGGGCGTCGGGGACGTCTACCGCCGCGTGCTCGGGCGCAACTTCCCGGCGATGTCGTTGCTCGTGATCAACGATCTGCTCGAAGACCAGGCCCTGCTTGAAATCGAAGCGACTGCTGAAATACCTTCAGACTAGTCGGATCATTGCGCGGCTGTCTGCAAGCAGTCACCCTTGCTGGCTGGTACGCCAAACAGAGATTCATATGTGCTTATTTCTTGTGCAGGTTGATTGTTGATGAAATGCCTGGTTGTCGTGGCTCATCCACTTGATAACAGTCTGTGTGCGCATTTGGCGGGGGAAACGGTTCGCCGGCTCACGCAGAATGGCTATGACGTGACGGTCAAGAACCTCTATCAGGAACACTTCAATCCCGTGCTGAATCCGTCGGAACGGGAAAGCTACT
>CALDHJ010000122.1 GCA_937941555.1 uncultured Granulosicoccaceae bacterium
AAGCGAGTTCGACGAAACCCGCTGCAGAAGTATGGAGCATGGGGTGTGATTTGCCGGGCAAAGTGCTGCCCGTCACCTTGTCAACGAACAGGCCACAAGCCATCAACAAATCATCACGCTACGCGTACGCAGTAACCGTAAGCTGTGAACTCACCCACCGGTTCTCGGTCTCCACTGGATTCGACATTCGAACTCCACCAAGCCGACAGGTTTGCCGTATTCGTGCCACCGCTTCGCAACACCCCCCGCTCATTCGGTCTCGTCAGTGTTTTGTTGCACTGGGTTACTGCATTCGCTGTGCTGGGGCTGTTCGCCTGCGGGTTCTGGATGGTCGATCTCAGCTACTACGATCCGCTCTACACGGTACTGCCTCAGTGGCATGAAGTGGTCGGCCTGGCGCTGGTTGCCGTCACCGCGCTGAGGCTGATCTGGCGCGGCGCATCTCAGCAGCCGCTGGCAGCCGCCAACGAATCCCGTTCCCAGCGCGCCCTGGCCACATCTGCACACATCTTCCTGTTGCTCGGCCTGGTGGTGGTGATGGCGAGCGGTTACCTGATCTCAACTGCCGGCAATGCCGAGATCGATGTCTTCGGGTGGTTTGCCGTCCCGCCTCTCATCGATGCCATCGACAACCAGGAAGACATTGCCGGTTACTGGCACTGGCTGAGCGCGTGGGCCTTGATTGCCCTCGTTGCGGCCCACACTGCGGCCGCCCTTTGGCACCAGTACGCGCGCCGTGACAACACACTCGGGCGAATGATCGTGCCCGGATCAACCCTGACCCCTGACACCCCCAAAAAGGAGAATTCAGTATGACCCTACCCAAGATTATCGGCGCAACCGCCTTGAGCCTTGTAATGGGCCTGCCCGCCTGGGCGGCGGACTACGCCATCGACACCGCAGGCGCACACGCCTTCGTGCAGTTCCGCGTCAAACACCTGGGCTACAGCTGGCTCAATGGACGTTTCAACAACTTCGACGGCAGCTTCACGCTGGATGAGTCAGACCCGTCCAAGAACGCGGCCTCTGTCACTATCGACGTAACCAGCCTCGACTCCAACCACGCCAAACGCGACAAGCACCTCAAGAGCGATGATTTCCTCGACGCGGGCCAGTTCCCGGAGGCGACCTTTGTCTCAACGGCCTTCACGCCAGGTGACAACGGCGGTGGCACGCTGACCGGCGATCTGACCCTGCACGGCGTGACCAATTCGATCGACATCGCCGTTGAGAAGATTGGCGAGGGCAAGGACCCGTGGGGTGGCTACCGCGCCGGCTTCGAAGGCACGACGTCCTTTGCGATGGCTGATTTCGGTATCGACGCCGTGAGCAAGCTCGGGCCCGCTGCGGGCACCGTCGAGCTCACATTGTCGGTGGAAGGCATCAAGAAGTAACTGACACCAGGTGAACAACTGGCGGGCTCACCGGCCCGCCAGCTTCGCAGGCATCTTGCGGCGACGCAGCACCTGACGGAAGGATTTCATGTCGGCGCGCCGTGCCCGCTTGGCCAAGGCCTCGAGCGCTTCAGCCGTCGTCAATTTTTCGGCAATGGCGACCGCAATGAATTGATTGATGGTGCCACCTTCTTGACGCGTTACGGCGCTCACCTGCGCCTGCAAACCGCGCGGCAGACGGACTCGGCATGTCACATAGTCAGTCATGATCGAGCCGCTCCGACGCTTGTTGGGGGGAAATCAACGCTACGTCGTAGTGATCGCACACATCACCATAGTGCAGCTGGCCAAGTGAGACGATCGCATCCGCGTCACCCTGCACCGCTGTCAGCAACGATATTTCGGACACCACGTCCTTGAGCCGAGGCAACCACCCGACCGGCACCGACACCACGCGCATCAACGCGGCGAGGCCATCAAGGTAATCGGCAACCTCCCACCCCACGAGCCCGCTCGGCTCCCACATCGAGCGCGTCATGCACAGGGCCTCGTATTCGGTGAATAACGGGTAGCTTGTCAGCAACACAACATCGCCTGACAGGGCCTTTGAAATCACATAAGCTGATGGCCCATCCGGGCTGCACAGCGCGGTGCGAACAACGCTCGCATCGAGTACAAATCTATCCATTGGAATCTCTTTCTTTGTATGACATCGACCACGAAAAAACCGTGGTCATACAGAAAGCCATATCCGCCGAACAAGCGTCAACACACAAAACTCCTGCGTAATGAACATTGATCAATCACTGCACGCCGCGCGCAACCGAATGCTTACACAACGCGTGAAATGCAAAACACTGTTTCTCGCCACGCAAAGCTCAGATGGACTGGCAGAGGCCAGCCATGCACCGTGCCTGTATTATGAAAACAGTTTTTGGCTGTTCATCAGTTCGCTGACGGCACACACCCGCAATATTCAGCGTACCGGTGTGTTGGGCGCGTTGATCATCGAGCCCGAATCGGACACCGGTAACGCCTTTGCACGACGCCGCCAAAGCCTGCAGTGTGAGGCTCGGATCGAGTCCCGTGATTCACCACGCTACGACACGGTTCTCACGGCATTCAGCGACACATTTGGGGAAACGGTTGACGTCATGCGACAGCTCAGCGACTTCTCGCTCTATCGACTGACACCGATCAGTGGCCGCTACATTGAAGGTTTCGGCAAAGCGTTCGAACTCAGCGGCGAGAACCTCTCGGAGCTCTCACACATCGGACCGGATCAGATACAGGCTGAATCCAAGGAGCCTTAGCGCCACCCGAGGCGGAACCGGGAACACGGCGGGACAGGTAAAAGACTGCACGCAGCGCTACGCAAATCGCAGAACGAAAACGGGGAAGCGCACCCCTCGCGGTGCCAGGCGAACACGCCCCTGCTTGCTTGCCGTGCCCATTCCAAGCAGACAAACGCCACCAACACAGCGCAAGACGCGCAGGTTGCGAAGAATGAAGAAGGGGTGTGGAAATGGTGGGCGATACTGGGATTGAACCAGTGACCCCTGCCGTGTGAAGGCAGTGCTCTCCCGCTGAGCTAATCGCCCCCTGAGTGCTCCCGCAGCATCCACTGCGGGAGCGCAAGTCTACCAGAAGGCCCATGTGCCACCAAGTGCCGAGGTGCGTCCCCCCGGTCGCCGCGAAAATCCCGGCCACAACACCCGGTGGCTTGACCGCCACCCCTGTTGTGAAACAATCTCGTGCCCAGTCGCCCTCGGTCCCCCACCATGACGCCTGCAGACGATCTTCGATGGCTCGTTGCGGTAGTCGACGCCGGCAGCTTTCGCGGCGCGGCCGAACGCAACAATGTGACGGCCGCAGCGGTCAGCAAGCGAATCAAGCTGCTCGAAAGCCGCTTGAGCGTGCGTCTGCTCACCCGCACGACCCGGCAAGTGCGCCTGACCGACGCCGGTGAGCAGTACTACCACCGCGGCAAGCGCCTGCTGGCTGAATTGATCGACCTCGAAGAAAGCGTTCGAGACAGTCGCGACACGATAGCCGGTCTGCTGCGGGTCAACGCATCGCCAAGCTACGCGCTAAGCGACCTGACCGCGCCTTTGTTGTCGTTCCTCGAGAAACACCCGGACATCGAGATGTCCTTGACGCTCGACGATGGCTATGTCGACGTTGCAGCCGGGCAGTTCGATGTGGTGATTCGCATAGGCGAACTCGCCGACTCGTCGCTGATCGCACGGCCTATCACGCGCGTGCCGATAATCTGCTGCGCCGCACCCGACTGGCTGGCCCGGCACAAGCCACCCGAATCACCTGCCGACCTGGATCCGGCGCAATGTCTCAACTACGTGCAATCCGGGCAACCGGTTGCGTGGACATTCAGCCGCGGCGACGAAAGCCACACGCTTCGCGCCACGTCGAGATTCCAATGCAACAACGGCGAAGTCCTCCGAGAGGCCGCCATCGCCGGCCACGGCGTGACCATGATGCCGCGCTACATCGCATCCAAAGCCCTCGAGAGTGGCGCGCTGGTTCCGCTGTTGACCGACTGGACCACACAACACATCGATGTCAGCGCGGTCTACCCCAGTCGCGAATACCTGCCGAACCGGGTCTCGGCGTTGATCGACCACCTGCGCGCCGCGCTGGCTTCGGATCCCCCGCGCTAAGACTTCTCAGCCCAGACAGCCAACATCGCCGGCACCCGCCCTTTGAGCGGTGGCGGCAGAACGTAACGGCCGTCGCCGGTCGGCTCACACGACGGCACGGCAGGCCACTCGATCTCATCGAATTCGGCCAGTCGCGTAACCGCAAGCCCCGCTGACACCAGCGCGTTGAGCAGTGCACTGACCGGGTGATTCCAACTGTGGCACCGGCTCGCGTCGAGTACGGCGTCGCCATCGGTGTAGGTCTGGTGCTCATCGTAGCTCAGCGGTTCAGCCGCCGGGGTCCGGTAGGGGTATGTTGGCACAACCTCGCCTTCCACCTCTTCATACACCCAGAGAAAGGGGTGCATATCGCGAACGAACACCCGACCGCCGGGTTTGAGAACACTCGACACCGCCCTCGCCCATCGATCGATATCGTCAAGCCAGCCGAGCACACCCACGGTTGTGTAAACCAGGTCGAACTCCCCCTCGAGCAGATTGCCTGCCTCATAGACATCACCCTGAACGAATTCCACAGGTGTGCCAGCGCGCGCCGAAAAATCCCGCGCCACGGAAAGCCCCTCGTCTGAAAAATCGAGGCCGGTCACCGTCGCGCCAAGGCGCGCAAGCGACACGGAATCCGTGCCGATGTGGCATTGCAAGTGCGCCACCCTGAGACCGTCGATCGAGCCAATCAGCGGGGCATCGTATGCCACAACGGAACTGATGAAAGACGCATCATCTACATAGCGTTGCAAGCCGTAGTCGCGCGACGCTGCATGTATCGGCGCCCGTGCGTTCCAGTTTGCAAGATTGTCCTCGCGAAAGCGCTCATCCACCACCCTTCTCCCCAGAGGCCGGCGGCGAGTCGCTCATGGCAACATACCAGGGGCGTACCGTGTAGCGGAGCAAGCCACTGACGACAGTCGGATCTGCAGCGGCAAAGGCTTCGAGTTCCTCTCGCGTCACGCGCACATCGGAAATCATCATCCCACCGCCCGCCTCATCGACAAACGGCCCGCCTGCGTGCAAGCGACCCTCTGCGTGCCACGCGGCAAAGTGCTCAACGTGCGCCATCACACCAGGCTGTTCCCTGAAATCCACGCCGTCCTGCCACTCAGGCCCGGGCGCATGCATGACCACGTATCTGATCACGTTCAACTCCCGCTTCCATGAAGCGTTCAGTGTGCCACAGACCCCGTGCGTTCGTGATCACCCGTCGGTGTGCTTCTGGGCTTCCTCGATGAGAATGGGCACAGCCAAATTGCACGCGTGGATACCCATGACGGTTGTGAGCTGGATGGTTTCCAGGATCTCGGCCTGTGTCGCACCGGCTTTGAACGCGTTCTGCATGTGGCGACGTACACCTGGCTCATATAAATGTGTCGTCGCCGCGTTGATCGCGATCATGATGAGCTCACGGGTCTTGATGTCGAGAGGCCCCGATTCGTGCGGAACAGACCGAAACGCAAGGTAGGCTTCGAGAAAATTCGCGTCGAGCGCGTGCATCTGATCCCAGAGCGGGTTCCAGTCACCCTTCTCTTTGTGTGCAGCCGTTGCGGGATAGCGTTCTGCGTCCACAGCTCAGCCTCCTCTGTGCTTGAAACTGTCGCGGCGAAAACTGTAGAGCGCCGCCGGATCCACGGCAATATCCACAACCGCTGGCTTGCCACAGTGGAGCGCCGCTTCGACGGCCGCTGCCACCTCGCTCAACCGATCAACCTTGAAGCCGGCCGCCCCATAGAGTTCGGCAACCTTGTCGAAGGGTGGGCTCGACACGTCCGCACCGATATAGCGGCCATTGAAAAAGTCACGCTGGTACGCTTTCTCGGCACCCCAACACTGATTGTTCATGACCAGAGTCACGGTGTTGATGCCGTGATCAACCGCCGTGCTGAGCTCCGACAGCGTCATGCCAAACCCGCCATCGCCCATGAGGCTCACCACCGGCCGCTCCGGCTGCGCAAGCTTGACCCCAAGTCCACAGGCGAACGAAAACCCGACCAGCCCGAAATCCAACGGCGAAAACAACGCAGGCGGCTTCCAGTAATTGAGCGCGTCGGTCGCCTGCAAGCACAAGGTGCCAGCGTCAAGCGTCATGATCGCGTCTTGCGGCAAAACCTCGCGCAGGGTTTTGAATAGCCCGGACGGCTGAATCAACGTGTCGTTGAGGTCCGCGTCGGCGTCACGCTGCGCGAGATAGCCCCGGCGGTCCGATTGAAACTGGCGCGTCCAGGCGTCAACGGCGTCGCGCGCGGCCGCGTTCGGCAGAGCGGCACACAGCTGACGCGCAGCCGTCGGCGCGTCGCCCCAGATGCCGAGAGCGACCGGAAAGTGCCGGCCAATGGCAGTAGGGTCGAGCTCGACCTGGATGATCTTCGCTGCGCGGTTGAGATTGTCCCAGGAGAAAAAGGTGCTATTGAAGCCAAGGCGTGTCCCCAATGCCAGAATCACGTCGGCCTCCTTGACCAGCCGACTCGCGACCGGGTTGCCACGCGGCCCCATCTGACCCGCATTCAACGGGTGCGCAAACGGCAGTGCATCGCCATGCCCGGGCGAGCTGACCATCGGACAATTGAGCGCCTCTGCGAGCGCAATCGCGTCTTCGAAGCCACCCGTGTTCTTGATGCCACCACCCACCACGATCACCGGTTGCGCCGCGCCGTGCAGCAGATTGGCCGCATCAGCGATGGCTTTTGCGTCGCCTCCCGGCAGACTGTGGTTGCGGTAGTGGGCAGGCGACTGCGGTGTTTCAAACTCCGCGCTTGCCGAGAGCACATCGCGCGGCAGATTGAGCTGCACAGGCCCCTTGCGCGGTGTGAGCGCCACACGGAACGCATCGCGAAACATCTCCGGCACCCGCGCCGCCGAGGTCGCAGTCCAGGTCTGTTTGGTGACCGGTGTGAAGAGCGCCTGCTGGTCTACCTCCTGAAAGGCACCGCGGTAGACGTGCTCACTCGAGAGTGCACCCGCGATCGAGACGACA
>CALDHJ010000123.1 GCA_937941555.1 uncultured Granulosicoccaceae bacterium
AGGTACTCTATCCAGCTGAGCTACGGGCGCGTCAAGCCGAGAATTGTAGCAGTAATTTTCCGGAGGTCTCAAGCGGTGTTTTTGGTTGGGTCGCAGATGGCCGGCCGGTGCGGGTTGCCAGTATCGGCTGCCTCGCTGGAAGATCGGTGTCGTCGCAAGCACGCTCCAGCTGCAGGGGGTGTGGCACCATCGGTCGCTTGCACACCCATTGAAGCCACACCTGTGGCCGGCAGGCGAAGACGTTCATGAGCACACACTACGACTACATCATCGTTGGGGCCGGCAGCGCTGGGTCGGTTCTCGCCAATCGCCTGAGTGCCAACCCGGACATCACCGTCCTGCTGCTCGAGGCCGGACGCCCCGACCACCGATGGGATTTCCGCCTGCACATGCCCGCGGCTCTGGCCTTTCCACTGCAAGGCAAGACCTACAACTGGTGGTACGAATCCGAGCCCGAGCCGTACATGAACGGCCGCCGGATCTACCACCCGCGCGGCAAGGTGCTCGGCGGGTCGAGCAGCATCAACGGCATGATCTACATCCGCGGCAACCCGATGGATTTCGAGCGCTGGTCGGAAGATCAGGCGCTTGCGCACTGGGACTACGCCCATTGCCTGCCCTACTTCAAGAAAGCCGAGACCCGGGTCAAAGGCGGCGACGCCTACCGTGGCGACAGCGGCCCGCTGACAACCACCACAGCCGATTGCGACAACCCGCTCTTCCGCGCCTTTTTCGAGGCGAGCCAGGAGGCCGGACACCCCTTCACCGATGACGTCAACGGCTTTCAACAAGAGGGCATCGGCCACTTCGACATGACCGTGCGCGACGGCAAGCGGTGCAACACCTCACGCGGCCACCTCGACCCGGCGCGCGCGCGCCCGAACCTCACCATCGAGACCCACGCCCACGTCGCACGCGTGCTGTTTGACGGTAATCGGGCCACCGGCGTCGAGTACCGACGTAAGGGCAGCGCACAGACCGCGCTCGCCGGCGAAGTCATCCTCTCGGGTGGGGCAATCAACTCTCCCCAGCTTCTCGAGCTCTCGGGTATCGGCCAAGCGGAACGCCTGGAGGCGCTCGGCATTGAGGTGCGCAACGCGCTGCCGGGCGTCGGCGAGAACCTGCAAGACCACCTCGAGGTCTACGTGCAGCAGGCGTGCAGTCAACCGGTGTCGCTTTATTCGTCGCTCAAGTGGTACAACCAGGCCGTGATCGGTCTGAAGTGGTACCTCTTCAAAACTGGGATCGGCGCGAGCAACCAGTTCGAGGCGGGCGGCTTCATCCGCAGCAACGACGACGTCGCCTACCCCAATCTGCAGTACCACTTTCTGCCGATCGCGATCAAATACGACGGCACCGCACCGAAAGACACGCACGGTTATCAGCTGCACGTCGGGCCAATGAATTCAGACGCACGCGGCCACGTGCACATCCGCAGCGCAGATCCCTTCGAGAAGCCGGAGATCCTCTTCAACTACCTCTCGACCGACAAGGACAAACGAGAGTGGGTGGAGGCGATCCGCAAGACACGAGAGATCTTCGCGCAGCCGGCCTTCGACGCGCTGCGGGCCGAGGAGCTGCAACCTGGCGCCGACGTGCAGAGCGACGAGGACATTCTCGAATTCGTGCGCAACCACGGCGAGAGCGCCTACCACCCGAGCTGCACCTGCGCGATGGGCAGCCACGAGGGCGCTGTCGTCGACGGCGATTTGCGGGTGCACGGCATCGACAACCTGCGCGTGGTCGACGCGAGCGTCATGCCCACCATCACCAACGGCAACCTCAATGCCCCAACCATCATGATCGCGGAAAAGGCAGCCGATCTCATTCTGGGCAACAGCCCTCTCGAACCGATGGAGGTACCGTGGTACCGACACGCGGCCGGGGATCAGTCGACACACGGAACCACTTGACGACCGGACGACCGCCGCCGATCCGTGTCGGCTCAGGCGCCGGCGATCGTACGCAAGACCGCGTATTCGGCCCCTATTCGGCACGTTTGTGACGAAAATAGGCGTCATAACGGGTCAGACCCCGTCGTCCCCACCACCACGGAGCTACCGATATGAATCGCCGCCATTTTCTGTCTGCCTGCGCCGCCACCGGCCTGGCCATGCTGACGCGCTCGGCCACTGCCGCCGAGGATTTCGACGCCGCCACTTTCGAGGCCAAACTGGCTGCGGGCGATGCCGTTCTGCTCGACTTCAAGGCTGACTGGTGCAGCACCTGCCGACGCCAGGAACGGGTTATCGGCCAACTGCGCTCGGACAATCCCGCCTACCAGGCCGTCACGGTGATGTTCGCCGACTGGGACACCTACCGCGGCAGCGACCTGGTCAAGCGTTTCAACGTGCCACGGCGTTCAACGCTGATCGCCTTCAAGGGCGGCGAAGAGGTCGGTCGCATCGTCGCCGGCACCGGTGAAGCCGAAATCGCGGCGTTGTTCGACGCCATGCTGTGACGGCCGTGACGCTCCCGGTTCCTCACACGGCCTGACGGAACGACCACCCCATGACCTATTTCTGGGCGACCCTCGCGGGCATGCTGACGCTGATCAACCCCTGCGTGCTGCCATTATTGCCGATCATCCTGGCCAGCAGCCTGCAACAAGGCCGTGGCGGCCCGCTCGCGCTCGCGGGCGGGCTGGTGCTGTCGTTCGTGTTGATCGGCACCGGCGTGACGGCATTTGGCCACCTGATTGGGCTCGACACCGACGCGGTCAACCGCGTCGCCGCGGGCCTCATGGTCGCCTTCGGTGCCGTGCTGCTCTGCCCACCATTACAAGCCCGGCTCGCCACCGCAGCCGGCCCCCTCGCCGGCGCCGCCGACCGCCAACTGGCCGGGCGCCGTGGCGAGGGCATCGCCGGGCAATTCGGCA
>CALDHJ010000124.1 GCA_937941555.1 uncultured Granulosicoccaceae bacterium
CACGCCCAGCGCGGGGGTGATTTCCAGCAGTTGCAGTATCACCGGTTGATCGTCGCCGTACATCTGGCCAGCGGCGATGCGAAACAGCAGTGAGTAGCAGATCTGACCCGCGGCGCCGGTTACGGCAATGCGAACGGGTGATTTCATGTGGAGATCCTCGTCGTGATTGAGCGGTTGTCGATGGCCGTCCCGGGCCGTTGAGCGTGTCGCCGGCACCGAATCGAAACGGACCGGCCGGATGGTATCACAGCACTTTTGGTACCGCCGCCGCTGTGCTGCAGTGCGGTATCGCCATCGGATTAACCCCTATCCGTGTTTCCGGGTGTGGGCATGGTGTAAAATTGCGCACCGCAAATCGCATCTCGCCGGCCCCATGCACTGCCCGTTCTGCACCGCCCCAGATACCAAGGTCGTGGACTCTCGATTGGTCGCGGACACCAACCAGATCCGCCGGCGGCGCGAGTGTGTCAAATGCTCTGAGCGCTACACCACCTACGAGTCGGTCGAGCTGAATCTGCCACGGGTGGTCAAGACCACTGGCGAGCGTGAATCCTTCAACGAACAGAAGCTGCGCGGTGGCATGCAGCGCGCCCTCGAGAAGCGGCCGGTCAGCGCCGAATCGCTCGAAGCCGCCGTCAGCCACGTCTCACACCGCGCCATGGTGTGCGGCGAGCGCGAGGTGGCCGCCGGGCGCATCGGCGAGTGGGTCATGGACGAACTCCGCGAGCTCGACCAGGTAGCCTACGTTCGATTTGCCTCGGTCTACCGCAGTTTCGAAGACGTCAACGCCTTCCGTGAGGAAATCGAACGCCTCGAGCGCGAGCCGAGTGCAGCAGAACGACGCGATCAGATCCCCTTGCTCGTCGACCCCGATACCGGCCCGGAAGCGGCTGGAAAAGACCCCTCGGCGTGACGGCTGACGATACCCGCTTCATGGCGCGAGCTCTCGAGCTTGCACACGGCGCGCGCTTCCACACCGCCCCGAATCCGGCCGTGGGCTGCGTTATCGCCCGCGATGGCAAGGTCGTCGCTGAGGCGGCGACCGCGCCGGTGGGTGGCCCGCACGCGGAAGCCCGGGCGCTTGGCGTTGCCGGCGACGGTGCGCGCGGCGGCACGGCCTACGTCACCCTCGAGCCATGCAACCACCACGGCCGCACCCCGCCGTGCGCCGACGCCCTGATCGCAGCCGGTGTCGAGCGCGTGGTCATCGCAGTCGCCGACCCGCACCCTGAAGCCGGCGGCGGCGTGGCCACCTTGCAGGCCGCCGGCATCGCGGTCGACGTTGGGTGCTGCGAGAGCGAGGCGCGCTGGCATCACCGCGGCTTTCTCTCGCGCCACGAGCGCGGCCGGCCCTGGGTTCGCCTGAAGCTCGCAGCGAGCCTCGATGGGCGCACCGCGATGGCGTCGGGCGAAAGCAAATGGATCACTGGAAACGTCGCACGCGACGACGTGCAGCGCCTGCGCGCCGAGGCCGATTGCGTGCTGACCGGCGTCGGCACCCTCACCGCGGATGACCCGTCGCTCAACGTGCGGGTCGGGGCCGAGGCACTGGGGGCGGAGTGTGACCGGCAGCCGCTGCGGGCGGTCGTCGATACTGCCTTGCGCAGTTCAGCGAACGCGCGCTGGTTGAGCCTCCCGGGGGACAAGGTCGTCTACACGGCCGCTGAACACGGGGCGCTCGGAGCGGCTGAAGTGTGTCGAATCGACACAGGTGCCGGCGGGGTCTCGCTCGCGGCAGTCTGGGCCGATCTCGCGGCCCGCGATGTCGGATTCGTTCACCTCGAGTGCGGGCCGACGCTCGCCGGTCAGGCGCTGCAGGGCGGGTGGGTTGACGAGCTGGTGGTCTACATCGCGCCGGCGCTGCTCGGCGACGCAGCGCGGCCGCTTGCGGTCCTGCCGGGACTCGCCCGGCTCGGTGACGCACCGCGCTTCGCGATTCGTGAGCTGTGCCAGCTGGGGGATGACCTCCGTGTGGTACTAATACCGTCCAACGAGTGATCGCTGCGCGATCCGGAGAACCGAATGTCAACGATTGTGGTCGTGCAGAAGGGGCACACCGCCTGCATTGCCGCCGACAGCCTCACCAGCTTCGGCGACCAGACGCTGGGTGCGCAGTACGACTGCCACAGCGACAAGATCCAGAAAATCCACAACAGCTATTTCGGCATCGTCGGCAGCGCCGCACATTCGCTTGTCGTCGAGTCGGCGCTCAAGAGCGCCGGCACCACCGCGCGCCTGAATAGCCGGGCCGACATCTTCCAGACCCTGGTGAAGCTGCACAAAACCCTCAAGGAAGACTACTTCCTGAACCCATCCGAGTCCGAAGATGACCCCTACGAGTCTATTCGCTTCGACGCGGTGCTGGCCAACGCGCACGGGATTTTCGGCATCTACTCGCTGCGCGAGGTCTATCAGTATCAACGCTACTGGGCGATCGGCGCCGGTGCCGATTACGCCCTCGGCGCGATGCACGCGCTCTACGACCGACTCGATTCGGCCGAGGACATTGCCCGCGCGGCAATTGAAGCCAGCGCCGAATTCAACAACGCCACGGCGCTGCCCATGACGGTGCAGACGGTCGCCGTGTTATCGAGGAGTTGAGGCATGTTTACCGGAATCATTCAGGCACTTGGCAGCATCAGCAGTCTCACCCCGGTCGGCGGTGATGTGCGACTCGGTGTCGTGCTCGGGTCTCTCGCCGACGAGGGCGTGGCCCTCGGTGACAGCGTTGCAGTCAACGGCGTGTGCCTGACGGCGATCGAGTTGTCTGACCGCACGATGCTGGCCGACGTCTCGAACGAAACCCTCGCGCTCACGAGCCTCGGCTCGCTCAGCGTCGGGGACCCGGTCAATCTCGAGCTCGCGCTCTTGCCGACCAGCCGTCTCGGCGGTCATATCGTCAGCGGCCACGTCGACGGCCTCGGCGCGGTCGCGCGACGCTACCCCGACGGGCGCTCCGAGCGCTTCCATTTTTCGGCGCCGGCCGAGCTCATGCCTTATATCGCGCCGAAAGGCTCGATCACCATCGACGGCACCAGCCTCACGGTCAACGGCGTCAGCGGCGATGGCTTCGACGTCAACATCGTGCCGCACACCCTCGAGCACACGGTCATGGGCGGCTATCAGGCCGGCACCCGAGTCAATCTCGAAGTGGACGTGGTCGCACGCTACATCGAGCGCCTGCTCACTACTGGCCGCAGCGGGACGCAAGGCGTGACCGAGCAACTGCTGGCCGAATCCGGGTTGGTGCCGCCGGACGTCGGCTGACGCAGGCCGTGCGCTCAGTCCGGGCGGCCTGCGTCGCTCTGGTGTTGCCGCTCGCGCGTGAGCACATAAAGACTCGCGCTGACAATGATCGCGGCACCCAGTAGCGTGTAGCCATCGGGCAGATCGCCGAAGGCAACGTAGCCGACGCCGATGGCGAACACCATGATGCTGAAATTGAATGGCTGCAGTGTGCTGGCCGGCGCGCGCGTGAGCGCCGCGACCAGCAGCATGTGGCCGATCAGACTGGTCGTGCTCAGCGCCAGCATCCAGAGGGCGTCGGTGGCGGTGGGCCAGATCCACGGCCCACCAACTGGCGAGAGCGGCACGATCACGCTGCCGATCAGCGCCATGTAGAGCAGGTTGGTCTCGAAATGTTCTCGCGCGCTGAGCAGGCGTGTGAGCAGCTGGTAACAGCACCACATCAGCATGGCCAACAGGATCAGCGCGGTGCCGATCTCGATCTGGATCACCCCCGGGCGGATGATCAGCAGGGCCCCGACAAAGCCGATCGCGACGCTCACGATACGCCGCCAACCGACACGCTCGCCGAGAATCGGCACCGCCAGCAGTGTCACGACCAGCGGGTAGATCGCGAACAGCGCGTGCGCCTCGGCGAGAGTGATGGTAGTCAGGGCCGACGCGAACACCACGATCTCGAGGCACCAGAGTGACGACCGCAGCACCTGTTTGACCGGTTGCGTGCTGCGCAGCGCGTTGCGGATGCCGCGCTGGCGGTGGGCAAACCATAGAACGAAGACGAGGAAGGTCCACATCCGCACTGACACGAATTCCGTCACCGGGTAGTGTTGCCCCAAGTGCTTTGAAATGCCGTCGCCGACAGCGAGAATGGCCGAGGCGATGAGCACCTGCGCGATGGCGACGGTGTGGCTGTGGAAGCGTGGCATGGACGGTGTGTCGCGGTCGGCGGTGAGGGCGCCGAGATGGTACGTGAATTGGTGTCGCTTCACGCACTTTCCGTGCGCAGCGTCGGCAATCGACAGGCTTGTATTGACAATGAGGGATAAGTGCATGGCGAACACGCCCGCGGAACAGCTCCCATGGCGCGTCGCGGTGGTGGGGCTTGGCTACTTCAGCCAATTTCACCTCGACGCCTGGCAGCGCGAGGCGGGCGCACAGCTGGTTGCTGTCTGTGACCGCGATGCCGCACTCGCAACCGAGGTGGGTGAAGCGCGAGGGGTCCCTGCTTATACGGCGCTGCAGGCGTTGCTCGCAGACCACGCGGTGGATGTGGTCGATATCGTGGCGCCGCCGAGTGCGCACGCGACATTGGTGCGCGCCGCGTTGGCGCCCGGGCGCACCGTGATCTGTCAGAAACCCTTCAGCGATTCGGTCGCCACGGCCGAGCGCTTGCTCGCTGAGAGCGAGGCCTCCGGCTGCGCGTTGGTCGTGCACGAAAACTTCCGTTTTCAACCCTGGCACCGCGAGATAAACGACATTCTGCAGTCGGGGACGCTCGGGGAGGTCTATCAGGTGCGTTTCGCGCTGCGCCCCGGCGACGGCCAGGGCCGCGATGCCTACCTCGCGCGGCAACCGGCTTTTCAGACCATGCCGCGTTTCCTGGTGCACGAAACCGGCGTGCATTTCGTCGATGTGTTTCGCTGGTGGTTCGGTGACGTCGCCACGGTCTACGCCGATCTTCGCCAGTTGAACCCGGTGATTGCCGGTGAAGACGCCGGTCTGCTGATCCTGCACCACACGAACGGCGTGCGCACCGTCTTTGACGGCAATCGCCTCGCCGACCACGCGGCGAGCAATCCGCGCCACACCATGGGGGAGTTGTTCATCGATGCCGAACGCGGCGAACTGCGGCTCGACGGCGAGGGCGCACTCTGGCTGCGCATGCGCGGTGAAACGGCGTGGTCGCCACAACCCGTGACTCGGCCGGTGGACATGACACGTTTCGGTGGTGGCTGTGTTGCCGCGTTGATCGCGCATGTGGTGTCGGCCTTGCGCGACGGTTCCGAGATCGAGAACACCCTCGCGGACTACCTGCCGGTCATGCGGGTGTGCGAAGCCGCTTATCAATCCCAGGCCGAAGGCCGTCGCATTGCGCTTTGATACTGCAAGCCTGGAAACGCGCATCGGCGAGCTGCCAATGCCGGGTGTGCCCTGGTGGTTGAGATCAGGCAGTTGGCACACGGTCGTCGGCGGCTTGCCGCTGCGCGGCTGGTGTGTTCGCCGCCGGTCGACTTTGCACCAGGCGCCATCCGAGTCGGTGGTACTCGACGCGGGTGGTGGCATCGCGCTGACCGGTGTCTACACACACGGCACGGGCGATGATCTGGTGATTCTCATCCACGGCTGGGAGGGCAGTGCCGAGTCGGCCTACCTGCTGTCAGCTGCAGACGCGGTGCACCGTGCGGGCTGCAGTGTGTTCCGCCTGCAACTGCGTGACCACGGCGACAGCCATGCGCTCAACGAAGGCCC
>CALDHJ010000125.1 GCA_937941555.1 uncultured Granulosicoccaceae bacterium
GGGCGATGGGTGACACATTCCGCTACGCAATCGCCACTGGTATGCGGCAGCAGCACCGTCACTCAACGCCCCGGCAGACCCTGTGGGAGCCTCGTCCTCGGCGGGGCCGAAGGGCCCGGCGAGACGGGGCGATGGGTGACACATTCCGCTACGCAATCGCCCCTGGTTGCTGCGCAACGCAGTGGCTCCCACAGTCCAAGATGATGTGACTACGGCAATGCGGCGTGACAACGACCGATCAGTTGTTCACCAGAAAATCGCGCACGATCGCGTTGAACAATTCGGGTTTCTAAAGGTGCACGGCGAGTGAGCAGTACCGCCATTTAATGCCACGGCAGACACTGTGGGAGCCACGTCCTCGGTGGGGCCGAAGGGCCCGGCGAGACGGGGCGATGGGTGACACATTCCGCTACGCAATCGCCACTGGTATGCGGCAGCAGCACCGTCACTCAACGCCCCGGCAGACCCTGTGGGAGCCTCGTCCTCGGCGGGGCCGAAGGGCCCGGTGAGACGGGGCGATGGGTGACGTTCCACTAAACAATCGCCCCTGGTTGCTGCGCAACGCAGTGGCTCCCACAGTCCAAGATGATGTGACTAAGGCAATGCGGCGTGACAACGACCGGTCAGTTGCTCACCAAAAAAATCACTTACGATCGCGTTGAACAGTTCGGGTTTCTCAAGGTGCACGGCGTGGGAGCAGTCTGGTACCACCGCCAGGTGGCTGTTCGGAATGTCGCGCCAGAGCCGCTCGACCTGCGCCCAGTCGTAGGCGCGGTCGGCCTCGCCCCAGATCACCAACGTCTCGGATTGGATGTGTTGAAGTTGATCCGCCCCGCTCCAGCCTTTCATCGCCATGAGGCCAGCTTGCAGGCTCTCGGCCGCGCTCATGCGCGCAATGCCGGCGCAACCGGGGTATTTCGGGTCGGCCTCACCCCGCAAGAACCAGGTTGCCGAGATGCGATCGGCCGTGTTGGCGACACCGTCTTTGGCGGCACGCTCCGCCGACACGTCGAGCGTCTCGAAACGCCCGGGCATGTTGCCAAGTGCACCGGTGCCGTAGAGCACCAACTTCTGGACCCGCACGGGTGCCTGGGCTGTCATCTGCTGGACGATCATGCCGCCCATCGAATGCCCGAGCAGGTGAAACCGTTCGACGCCGAGGTCGCTCAGGTGATCGAGCACCCAGGTTGCAAAGCCTGCGATCGTGTCCGGCGCGGTCAGGTGGGCATTGAAGCTGAACCCCGGCAGATCGACCACGATGACCGGGCCGAGTGCAGACCACGCCTCGCGCTGCGTCAACCACTGTGGGCTGCCGCCCATGAAACCGTGCACCAGCACGATGGGCAGGCGCGGCTCACTCACTTGCGCGCGCCCTGAACGATGCGGTCGAGGATCATGGCGCAGAAGAGAATCGCAAATCCGGCGAGGATGCCCTGCCCGACGTTGGCGTACTGCAGCGCTTCAAGCACGTCTTCGCCGAGGCCCTTGGCACCAATGAGAGACGCGACCACCACCATCGCGAGCGACAACATGATGGTCTGGTTGATGCCCGCCCGAATCGACGGCGCCGCGAGTGGCAGATCGACACGGGTCAGCAGATACCACTTGCTGGCGCCGAAGGAGATTGCCGCTTCGCGCACGCTCTCGGGCACACCACGAAGCCCGAGCACGGTCAGTCGCACGACCGGGGTGCCACCGAAGATCATGGTAGTGACCACCGCAGCCGGTTTGCCGGTGCCGAAAAACGCGATCACCGGGATCATGAACACGAAGGCCGGCATGGTCTGCATGAAGTCCATGATCGGCTGGATCACCGAATAGAGCCGTGGGCGACGCGCGCAGTACATGCCAAGCGGAATGCCGATGGCAATCGAGAGGCAGGCTGCCGTGCCGAGAAGTGCCAGGGTTGTCATGGCCTTGACCCAGAAGCCAAGCAACCCCATGTAGGCGAGAAAGGCGGCGGTGAAAATGGCCGTGCGCAGGCCCGCGGACAACCAGGTCAAGAGCACAATGAAACTTGCGATCACGATCCAGGGCGTCTGCACGAAGATCAGTTCGAGTGCGTCGAGAATCAGGCGAATGCCGCGCGTGATCACATCAAAGAGCGCATCCCCGTGGGTCACGGCGGCGGCAAAGAAACGCTCGACCCAGGCAATGCTGCCAAGGCGGATATCGGGATGGGTCGGAAAGGCCGAGAGCAGATCGAACTGACCGGGGTAGCTGTAGTTGAGCGTCGCGGCGCCGACGATGAGCGCCATGAACACCGCGCTCACTGCGATCTGCTGCACCGGAAAACCCGACGGCAGGCTCGGGTCTGACAGCCATTGCGAGAATCGCGCTTCGAGCGCCGTGTTGGCGACAACGGCCTGCACCAGCTTGATGGCGAGTAATATGCCAAGGCCGGTGATCGCGATGGTCACGCCTTGCTCGTCGAGCTGATCGGCTTCAGCGCGAATGCCGCCGATCGCACCCTCGAGTGAATCGACTGCACGCTGGTACACCGCCACCTTCTCGGAACTCGATTCGATCGCCGCTTCGAGTTGTTGGCGGCGCAGGTCGAGCGTGCCTTCGATCGAGGCGATGCGAGTGCGCGCGTCGGCCGAGAGGTCGCCGAAAAGCCCGCGCGCCAACTGCACGAGGCCGATGGTCTCGACAATCAG
>CALDHJ010000126.1 GCA_937941555.1 uncultured Granulosicoccaceae bacterium
ACATCGAGAAAATACCCTGGTCCGAAAATCGTTCCATCTGCTCCGCGCATGCGAACCAAAACTTCAACGCCGTTCAGATATCCGTCGATGGATTGGATGCCCTGCACGAACGGTTCGATACCGCCGTGTGCGAGTGCGTGCCGCAGTTGCGATTCAACTTCCGCTTGCTCTCGCAAAGCACAGTCCAGCTTATTGTCGTACACAACCCATTGGTTTCGGCCCAGCCGCTTGGCCTCGTATGCCGCCGCATCCGCCTCATGAAAAAGCCGCGCCGCATCGTGGCTGCTCTTTTCGCCAATGGCCACGCCAATGGACGATGTGACGTGGAGTTTTCGGCCACTGATCATGCACGGTAGAGACAGCGCAAGGCGAATTTTTTCGGCAATGCGCTCGGCCTCCTCAACACGCCCAATCCCGCGCAACAACACCATGAATTCGTCGCCACCAAAGCGTGCAACGAGGTCATCACTGCGCACGACACCACCAATGCGATGGCCGGTGATGGCGAGCAACTCGTCACCAACACTATGGCCGAGGGTATCGTTGACACGCTTGAAGTCATCCAGATCGAGCATCACCAGGGTGACTGGGTCGCCACTGTCGATGGCCCGATCAAGCTCCAGGTTGAACGATTCGCGATTGGCCAAGCGAGTCAGTTGATCGCGGGTCGCTCGGTCTATCAGTTGCTCGTGCAGGCGCCGCTCTTCGGTGACATCGTGCCCGACGAAGTACACGACGCTGCCGTCCCTTGAGCACACCAGGCGAACTCGGAACACGCGGTCCCCGCTCGGCCCACGCGACTCGATGATGATGCCGCTCGCCTCCCCGGACGGTTTCAGACTCCACAGGGCCTCGAGCAAGGCCGTACTGTCGACGAGTTTCAGAACGTCCTGCACCGGCTGACCCACGACCAGGTCGCTCGCAATGTCACTCGAACTGCAGAAGTTCGGATTGGCCAGCAGAACCGTACCGCGGCGGTCCAGTACCACCAGGTGGCTCACCGAGATCTCGAACAATCGGTCGCTGACGATGTGGTGAACGTGTTCAGCCAGATGCGGCGTCGCCTGCACAGTGCCCGCAGAAGACCCTCCAACGCCCGCCGGTATCCCGAGGCTGCCCCGGATAAAGGCATCGAACCCCGCAGGGTGCGCTGCGACATACACCGTCGCGCCGTCGCTGTGCAGGCGCGCGTCGCAGAACATGAAGTCACTGAGATGGTCATCGCACCGTAAATGGCAGAACCACCCGGTCTGACCGGCCTCCGCCAACGCAGCCACGGAGCGTTCCACCCGCGCGAGATCGGGCGCGTCAATCAGCGAGTAGATCGAGCGGGACAGCAACTCGGACTCACTAAGCCCACTTTGGCGCGCCATTCCCTCATCAACGTGCACGAGCTGACCCGACTCGAGGTCAAAGCCGAAACACATGCCATTGACGTTTGATTTGCCCACCAGAGCACCAACACGACTGTCCGATATGTCATATTTCGGCTGACTTGGGCCGTGCTTGACACCATTCTGGATCGGACACCGAACACTGCTCCAGAGTGTCGATCGTCACGTGTCCAACCTTGAACGCCCGATATCAGCTGAGGCTTCGGGTTTGCTCACGTAGTTGAAATTTCTGCACTTTTCCGGTGGACGTCTTCGGAATCTCGGCAAACACGTAGTGCCGGGGTCGCTTGAACCGGGCCAGCGTGGCCAGACAATGGGCATCGAGCGCCTCTTTCGTGACGGTGGCCCCGGGCAAGGTCTCAACGAAAGCACACGGCACCTCGCCCCACCGCTCGTCCGGCATCGCAACCACCGCCGCCAAGGCAACGCCGGGGTAGGCACGCAGCGCGTCCTCGACCTCGATGGACGAGATGTTTTCACCACCGGAAATGATGATGTCCTTGCTGCGATCCTTGATCTGGATGTAGCCGTCCGGGTGCCAGACGGCCAGGTCTCCGGTATGAAACCAGCCACCGCGAAACGCGTCTTCCGTGGCCTGCGGGTTCGCGAGATAGCCTTTCATCGTGGCATTCCCCCGCGTCATGACTTCACCGATCGTCTCGCCATCGCGCGGCACAGGCTGCAGGGTGTCAGCGTCGGCCACCATCAGTTCGGCCTGGACGTGGTACGCCACACCCTGACGCGCGTTCAACTGCGCGCGTTCGGCTGGCAGCAACCCGTTCCACGACGTTTGCCAGGCATTGACCACCGCCGGGCCATAAATCTCGGTCAACCCGTATACGTGCGTGACATCAAAACCAGCCGCTTCGACTGCCGCCAGCGTCGCGGCCGGCGGCGGTGCGGCGGCGGTCATCACGGCAATGCGCCGGCCTGTCGGCGGTGACTCCCCGTCCTCCACGGCGCGCGCGAGCAGGTCGAGCACAATCGGCGCTCCACACAAGTGCGTCACACCCTCACCGTGAATCGCCTCGAAGATTGCCTCACTGCGCACCTCGCGCAAACACACACTGGTACCGGCAATGGCCGCGAGGGTCCAGGGGAAACACCAGCCGTTGCAGTGAAACATCGGCAAGGTCCACAGATAGACCGGGTGATGTGCCATGTCCCAGGCCAGCACATTGCCCATGGCGAGCTGCTGTGCACCGCGGTGGCTGTAGACAACGCCCTTCGGTCGACCGGTGGTACCGGAGGTGTAATTCAACGAGAGCGACTGCCACTCATCCATCGGCAGGTAACCCGAAAAGCCCGCGTCCCCAGCCGCCAACCACGACTCGTATTCGGTGGCATCGGCGAGCTCGGCTGCATCGGGTGCTGCCACTTGCGCATCCAGAACTTCGATCAATATCGGCGGCTCAGCCAAGCCGGACACCGCGGTCTGCACCAGGGCTCTGAATGAGGCGTCGAACACGAGCACCCGAGACGAGGCATGCTGCAATATCCAACTGACCGTTTCAGCTTCGAGCCGCGTGTTGATGGCGTTGAGCACAGCGCCAGCGAGCGGCACGCCAAAATGAGCTTCGTAGAGTTCCGGGGTGTTATATGCCAACACCGACACAACATCGCCGGGCGCCACGCCAGCGGCCACCAGCTGACTGGCGAATGCCTGTGCGCGCTGCTGGACAGTCGACCAGGTCAGCCGGCGGTCACCGTACACAACCGCCGTGCGGTCGGGGTATACCGCTGCAGAGCGCGCCAGCCAGTTCAGCGGCGAGAGCGGTTCGTGGTTGGCCGGACACTGGGGCAGACCGGCATTCACGGGGGCGTGTTCCGGGTGGGACACGCGCGCGGGTTGGGCGGCATCGGAAAATTCTGTCATGACCTGTCCAGGGAATCCGAGAGAGTGGATTGCTCCATTCTAATGCACAGATTCCGACAATGCCGTGGCCCTCGCGCAGATAGCAAGGGGATTGCGACGCGAGGGGGCCGGGCCTGGCGAGGCTCAGATCAAGACCTGACGAAACGCCATATGTGGCGCAGTGCGCCATGTGAAGAGCAGCAGCAAAGCGGACTGACGCACGGAGCCGGTTCGGCGGTTTGCCGGTTCAGCCAAGGCCGACCGACGCACAGGGCTGTGAGCAGAGCCCATGCAAGTTGGGCCAGCGCTCGAGCACGGCCGCCGTCTGCGGGAAATCCTCCACCATCAGACGACCCGATTGCCAGAGCGGATTGCCGTCGATCGAGACGGTCGGATCGGTGACCGTCCAGCTCACTTCACCCGGCGCACTGTCACCCACGCTGTGGAAATGCAGCAGACGCGGGTTGCAGAACAACGTATTGGACCAGCGATCCGGGTCCATGCCGACCGCGCGGCGGTTGCCACACCCCGGGTGAATGCCCGCGTGCCAGGAGTGCACCAGTCGCCAGTCCAGTTGGTAGAGCTCGGCCACCCGGCGCAAATGGTTCTCCGCGAGTTCGCACGCAACAGTGTGCCCTTCGAAGGACTGAATTCGGCCGTGTTCAATGACCACGAACACCGTTTCGGGCAATCGCTGCACCGTCCACTCATCGATACGGGTACCGGTGCTGACAAGGTGATGGGCGATTGCAACCTTGCCACTGAAGCCCTGCGCCAGCGTCGGTTGAGGCACACCGAGCGGAAAGCGTCGCATGCTCACATCGCTGTGCGACCGCCGGCAATCATCGCTCAAGCTCCCGCGAAAGTCCGTGCCGAGTGCACAACTGACTCGAATCTCTCCCGCGCCAAGCATCAGGCGATCAATCGCGAACTTGAGTTCCAACATCGCCGCGTGCGGCGTAGTGCCGAAATCGGACGCCAGCATGTCCACATCGCGCGTGTACGCCATGACCCGCACCGTGTTCTCAGGCCGTGTCTCGAAGCGGTCGAGGTCGCCGAGCCGGGCAAAAAATACCGCTACGTCGTAAGCCTCAACGTGTGCATCCACCGACGACAACACCTCGGTATCCGGGGCACCCACGTGCAGGCAATCCACCGCCAATCCGAGCGCCTGCGCCTCGGCGATCAGCGCATCGGCCGCGATACCGTCATACCAGCCAAGTCCCGGATGCTCGCGGACAACCAACACGCGTGCGCCACGCATCAGATCGATGCCACCACAACCAAGCAGGAGGTTGCGTGCTCCGGCGCGGGCGCCCGACGCGTCTGTCACGCGCGCCCCTCCGTCGGGCGACGTTCGGCCTGTACGGTGAGAAATACCAAGGTGTCCGCTTTCAATTCGACAAACCCGTGTTGCAGCTCTGCATCGAGCGTGACGGAATCTCCTTTGCGGAGCGTCAGAAGGTCGTCCCCGCATTGATACAAGGCCTCCCCCTCGACTATTTGTACGAACACCACCCCCTGCCCCAGGTAGCGCGGTGGTGACGCACTCTGGCGGCTAAGCGTCACGGTACGCGCTTCAAATTGCAAGTCCCGTCGCACGTGAACCGCTAGATTTTCGAAATCGTGCGTGTGGCCATCGACCACACGCCTCGACTGCACACCCTCTCCGGCGCGCGCAAGTGTGTAGTCTCCACGTTTGGTGTCGGTGTTGCGAAACAACCGTTCGAGCGGCACATCCAACGCTCGGCTCAGGGCGCTCAAACTCGAAATCGACGCTGACACTTGCCCACTTTCGATGCGACTAACCATCGCGGCCGACACATCCGAGCGCACCGCCAGCTCCCGGGCAGACATCCCGGCAAGGTCGCGAAGGGATCGGATGGTCTGACCAATCAGACGTTCGATCGATGCGTCAACAGGAGACTCTACAGACACGGCCACGACTCACTTGCGGTAGGCAAAGGCTTTGCGAAACCGCCATTGCAGGTAGTCTCCGCACGTAATCGCCGGTTGATCCGCCGAATGTTCTGCCCCGAACACTTCGCGGCTGTCGATCATGGTGTCGGGATCAGGGTCCCAGGCCAGAACCAGCGACAGGCGTTCTCGGCCGGATCGGTTGACCACACGGTGTGGCGTCGAAACGTACTCACCGTCCGTCCAGCGGGAGAGCAAATCTGCGACGTTCACCACCAACGTACCCTCGATGGGCGGTGCCTGCAGCCATTGACCATTCACGTCTTGTACTTCAAGCCCGCCGACCTGGTCCTGACACAAGACGGTCAACACGCCGAAGTCCGTGTGCGGCCCGACGCCGAACTGGTCATTGTCGTCGGCTGCCTGCGGTGGGTAGTAGACGTAGGACGCCCGGCTCAACGGACTGCTGGCAGATCGCAGGAAGAAGTTCTCGGGCAATGACAATCCGATGGCAAAGCCGCGCATCAGGTGGTGCGCCACCTCGTGTGCCGCCTCGAAATAGGCAGTCGATGCGATTTTCAGTTCAGCGGGTTCGATCGGCCATTGGTTCGGGCCACGCAGCGGATGGTCATCCGGCACGCTGCCGTCTGCCCGTTCCAGCCCCCAGAGGAAGCTTTCCTTCAGGTCGGGTTTGACCCCATCGGCCATAACTGCGCCGCCGCTTGCGATCCAACCGCGGTGATGCGCCGAGACACTGACCGAGTTGCGGTTTTCGCGGGAGCTGCGGAAAAAACGGTACGCGCTGTTGCGCGCCTCATCGATCAACTGCTCGGGAATGCCGTGGCCCGATACGTAGATGAACCCGAGGTCCCGGCTCGCCGCGTGCAGTGCGCGTGCAACGGCACCCGCATCGGACCCGTCACGCAGCTGCGTGATGTCAACAACCGGGATGCGTTCCTTGTCCAACTGCTCTGGCTTGGGTTGCACGCGGTGCACCGCCTTCTATTGCGATGTTGCGTATTGTACAACTGATTAACCCCGATGCAACATTAGTCGCCGGCGTAATACCCGACCGTGTCGCCTTCGGTGGTCACGCCAAGGCCGTTGAGGCAACGGTTGACGTAGTTGAAGTAGCCGATGATCTGGTTCGCCTCGAGAATCTCACCGTCATCCAGCCCGGCATCACGCAATTGCGTGACATCCGCCTCAACCATGTCGCCCGGTTTGAGTGTGAGTTTCTCCGCATACACCAGCAGCGCGAGCTCCCGGCCCTGAAACTCGCGCTCGGGTGTGTGCGCGTGCAGCGCGGCCTCGATCGCATCGGCACGCTCGGGGTCCTCCATCAGGTGCCTCGCATTGGCCCAGTGGTTCGCAAGCGAATACGCACACCGGTTCAGTATCGACACGTAGCTCGCAACGGTCTCCTGCAGCCAGAGCGGCAGGGTATTGCTGTCGTCGTGCAAGGCGGCACGGTAGAGCGCGACGTGACCACGCAAGCTGCTCGGGCGCAGCGAATGCACACGCATCACGTTGTCGACCGTGCCGTGTGGGGTACGCGACAGCGCGAGCGCGTCCATTAAATTGTCATCGGCTTCGTCGTCTCGAAGCATGCGTATCCAGGCACTCATGTCACCGGCTCCTCACGCAAGCAGTCTGTGTTGTGGCGGTCAGCCTGCCGGCGCACCGGCGAGGGTGTGCCGGTTCGCTCAGGCACGTTCGTCGGCCTGCATGCGGCGTTCAAGCCAGCGCACGCCTGCGGACACCACCATGATCAGCACCAGGTATTCCAACACCAGCACCGTGTAGATTTCGAGCGGACGGTATTCACTCACCACCAATTCATTGGCCTTGCGCGTGAGCTCCTGCATCCCGATCACCGAGACCAGCGAAGACATCTTCAGCATGTAGACCAACTGGTTACCCAGCGCCGGCAGAATGCGCCTGATGGCCTGAGGCAGAATGATGTAACGCATGGTGTCGCGGTAGTTCAGCGAAATCGAATGGGCGGCCTCGTACTGCCCGCGGTTGATCGACTGAATCCCCGCGCGGAATATTTCGGCCTGGAATGCGCTGTCTGATAATGCAAGGGCGATCACACCGGCCCAGAACACGTTTATTGCCAAGCCCGTCACTTGCGGTAATCCGTAGTAAACCCACAGGATCAAGACCAGAATCGGTACCGCCCTGACCAGCTCGACATAGACCCGATTGAAGCGGCGCAGCGCTGGCCGCTCCGACAAACCCGGCAGCGCCACCAGCAGCCCCACAACGATCGAGATGCTGATCGCGGTCAGTGACAGCAACACCGTATTGCCCAGACCGCTGAGCAGGAAGCGGATGTTGTTGGCTCCAGTCGTGGTCGTCGGGTCGACCACGTACCATCCCCAATTGGACGATGCGCAGCCTGACAGAAGCAGACTCAGAAACAGAACGGTGAGGATACGCATGGGCTCAGTGACTCAGTATCTGTTTGAGAAAGGTTTGACACCGTTCGCTCTCGGGTGCAGTGAAAAACGTATCCGGAGGAGATGACTCGACGATTCGACCGTGGTCCATGAATACCATGGTGTCGGCAACACGCCGCGCAAAGCCCATCTCGTGCGTTACACACACCATGGTCATGCCGCTTTCAGCCAGCTCGACCATGACATCGAGCACTTCGCTGATCATCTCGGGATCGAGTGCAGACGTGGGCTCATCGAACAACATGATCTGCGGTTCCATGCAGAGCGATCGTGCTATGGCCACACGCTGCTGTTGTCCGCCGGACAAGTGGCGTGGAAATTTGTCCGCCTGTTCCGGGATCTGAACACGCTCGAGGTAGTGCATGGCGAGGTCTCGCGCTGCGGTATCGCTGAGCCCGCGCACCCGCCTGGGGCCGATGGTGAGGTTGTCGAGCACGCTAAGGTGCGGAAACAAATTGAATTGCTGGAACACCATGCCGACCTTGGCGCGAACCGTATCCAACGCCGAGCGACTCCCATCGAGAGTCACACCGTCGACGCGAATGGTGCCGCTCTGATGTGTTTCGAGCCGGTTGACGCAACGGATCAAGGTTGACTTGCCGGAGCCCGACGGCCCGCATACCACCACCTTCTCACCAGTATTGACGTTCAGACTGACATCACTCAACGCCTGAAAATCACCGAAATATTTGTTCAACCCGGCTATTTCAATGGCCGGTGCAGATTCCGTCGCCTTTTGCATAGTTCCCCCGCTTCGCGCAGAATGATTGTGCATGTGGAAACGCCTCGCGGCAAAGACCACGTCATTTTGCGCATGGCGTGCCACCGGCGCGCTCGCCCACCATCCAAGGTTGACCGGAGACTTACGTGAAACTGTTCAAACACCTGATTGCCGCAGCGGGATTGACGCTGATGGCTGCGCCCGCACTGTCTGCGTCAGCGCTCAACGACATCCTCAACGGCGGCGTGCTGAAAGTCGGCACAACCGGCGATTGGAACCCGATGACCAT
>CALDHJ010000127.1 GCA_937941555.1 uncultured Granulosicoccaceae bacterium
AGCGGTGCAGGTGCGGATCGTCAGGTATCAGCTCCTTGACCTTGGCGTCGGTCTTGTAGATATCTTCGGGGTCGCCCGACAGGGCCGCCCAGCGGAACGGCCCGATGCCGCGGCAGAAGAGCGGGCGTATGTATGCCGGCACAAAGCCCGGGAAGGCAAAGGCGTCGTTGAAGCCTTCGTCTTGTGCGACCTGGCGAATGTTGTTGCCGTAATCGAAGGTCGGCACGCCGGCCGCTTTGAACGCCACCATGGATTCCACGTGCGTGCGCATGGCCTGTCGCGCGGCCGCTTCAACTGACGCTGGGTCGCGCTCGCGGGCGTCGCGCCACTGTGCGACGCTCCAGCCAATCGGCAGATAGCCGTTGATCGGGTCATGTGCAGAGGTCTGGTCTGTCAGGAGGTCCGGGCGCACACCGCGCGACAGCATTTCGGGCAGTAGCTCGGCGGCGTTGCCTAGCAAGCCGATCGACTTGGCGTCGCCCGCCGCTGTCCAGCGCGCGATGGTGTCGAGCGCTTCGTCGAGTGAGTCGGTGCGTTCATCGAGGTAGCGGGTTTGCAGTCGGAGGTCGATGCGGCTCGAGTCACACTCTATTGCGAGGCAGCTGGCGCCTGCCATGACCGCCGCCAACGGTTGCGCGCCGCCCATGCCACCGAGCCCGGCAGTCAGCACCCAGCGACCGGACAAATCGCCGTCGTAGTGTTGGCGACCGGCCTCAACGAAGGTCTCGTAGGTGCCTTGCACGATGCCCTGGGTGCCGATGTAGATCCAGGAGCCCGCCGTCATCTGCCCGTACATTGCGAGCCCCTTGCGGTCGAGCTCGTTGAAGTGCTCCCAGTTTGCCCAGTGTGGCACCAGGTTGGAGTTTGCGATCAGCACGCGCGGCGCGTCGGCGTGCGTGCGAAAGACCCCGACTGGCTTGCCCGATTGGACGAGCAGGGTTTCGTCAGCTTCGAGGCGTTTTAGCGCGTCGAGAATGTTGTCGAAAGCCGCCCAGTCGCGCGCGGCGCGGCCGATACCACCGTACACCACCAGTTCTTCAGGGTGCTCGGCAACGTCGGGGTGAAGGTTGTTCATGAGCATCCGCAGCGGCGCTTCGGTTTGCCAGGATTTGGCGTTCAGCGCGCTGCCGGTTGGCGGCAGAACTGTTCGGCTGTTCTGGCGGCTGTCACGCATGGTCGGTCTCCAGGTTGAGTTCGGTGAGGCCAGCTGCGGCCGAGAAGGTGCCGGTGCGGATCGCGCGGGCGGCGGTGTCGAGGTCGGTTGCCATGTAGCGGTCGTCGTCGAGCGGCGGCACACGGGTACGGAGTGCGCGGATCACGGCCTGCAGTGGGGCGCTGGTCGACAGCGGCGCGCGGAACGCCACCCCTTGCGCCGCGCACAGCAACTCGACGCCGAGAATATGGCTCAGGTTATCGGTCATGCGGTGCAGGCGCCGGGCGGCGTGTGCTGCCATCGAGACGTGGTCTTCCTGGTTGGCGCTGGTCGGCGTTGAATCCGTGGAACAGGGGTTGGCGAGGTGTTTGTTTTCGCTCATCAACGCGGCCGTGGTGATCTCGGCAACCATGAAGCCCGAATTCAAACCGGGCTCGGGTGTGAGAAACGGGGGCAGATCGAAAGAGAGTGTCGGATCGACCATCAAGGCGACGCGGCGTTGGGCAATGGCGCCGACTTCGGAGATGGCAAGCGCCATTTGGTCGGCGGCAAAGGCCACGGGCTGTGCGTGAAAGTTGCCGCCCGAGACGATGTCGTCGGTGTCGGGGATCACCAGCGGGTTGTCGGTGACCGCGTTGGCCTCGATTTGCAAGCCGTGTGCAGCCTGGTGGAGCAGGTCGATGCAGGCGCCGGTGACTTGCGGCTGGCAGCGAATGCAGTAGGGGTCCTGAACGCGCGTGTCGTCCTCGCGGTGTGACTCGCGGATTTCTGATCCGGTCATGATCGTGCGCATTGCGGCGGCCACGGCGATCTGGCCGGGTTGGCCGCGCAGCGCGTGAATGTCAGGGTGCAACGGCGCAGTCGAGCCCATGATGGCATCGGTCGACAGGGCGCTGATCACCACCGCTTCGCGCGCCAGTGTCCAGGCGTCGAACAGTGCGACCAGTGCGCAGGCGGTTGAAAACTGCGTGCCGTTGATCAGCGCGAGACCCTCTTTGGCCGCCAACTCGATCGGCTCAATGCCCGCAGCATCGAGGGCCTCGGCCGACGCCATGCGCACGCCGCGGTAGTGGGCCTGCCCTTCGCCGATCAGGGTGGCCGCCATGTGGGCGAGCGGGGCGAGATCGCCCGAGGCGCCGACCGAGCCCTGAGCCGGTACGACCGGGGTGATGCCGTGCGCGAGCAGTGCCTGAATCTGTGCGACAACCTTCCAGCGTACGCCCGACGCGCCGCGCCCGAGCGAGAGCAGCTTGAGCGCCATCATCAGCCGCACGGTGGCGATGTCGGTCGGTTCGCCGACACCGGCGCAGTGGGACAGAATCAGGTTGCGTTGTAGCGTAGCGGTGTCGTCTGGGGCGATGCGCACGGCGGCGAGTTTGCCGAAACCGGTGTTGATGCCGTAGATCGCCTTGTCGCTGGCGACGGCACGCTCGACCACCGCGGCCGCGCGTTCCACCGCTGGCCTGGCCGATGGGCAGAGCGCCGGTGTGGCGTCGTCGTGGCTGATGGCGCGCAAGGTGTCGAGCGTGGTGTGGCCCGGGGTCAGCGTAACCTCTGTCACAGCTCGGACCTCCCGGCGACGTAGCGTTCGGAGAGTGGGTTGTAGCCGATGCGGTAGGCGAGCTCCGCAGGCGTTTCGACGTCCCAGACGGCAAGGTCCGCGCGCGCGCCGGCTGCAATCACACCGCGGTCGTCGAGGCCGAGCGCGCGGGCCGCGTTGCGCGTCATCCCGAGCAGCGCTTCGAGTGGGGTCAGTCCGAACAGCGTGCAGGCCATGTTGAGCGCCAGCAGAGGGGATGTCAGAGGGGATGATCCGGGGTTGCAATCCGTTGCGATGGCAATGGGTACGCCGGCATCGCGCAGCGCCTGCACCGGCGGGTGCCGGGTTTCGCGCAGCGTATAGAAGGCGCCGGGCAGGAGCACGGCGACGGTGCCGGACTGTTGCATCGCAGCGATGCCATCGGCGCTGAGGTATTCGAGGTGGTCGGCCGAGAGCGCCTGGTAGCGTGCGGCGAGTGCCGCACCGCCGAGATCGGAGAGTTGCTCCGCGTGCAGCTTGACCGGTAGCCCGAGTGCGGCTGCGCGCTGAAAGACGCGCTCGATCTGATCGCCCGAAAAGGCAATCCCTTCGCAAAAGCCGTCGATGGCATCGACGAGTCCGGCGGCAACCGCTGCCTCGAGTGCCGGCAGGCAGCACTGGTCGATGTAGCCATCGGCGTTGCCGGCGTATTCCGGTGGCACGGCGTGCGCGCCGAGAAAGCTCGTTTGCACGCTGATGCGCCGCGCGTCAGCCAGACGCCGCGCAACGCGCAGCATTTTCAGTTCGGTCTCGGTGTCGAGGCCGTAGCCGGATTTGATTTCGAGCGTGGCAACGCCTTCGGCAATCAACGCATCTGCACGCTGCAATGCGCCCGCGAGCAGGTCGTCTTCGGTGCTGCTGCGGGTCGCGTTCACCGTCGCATTGATACCGCCGCCACGGCGCGCGATCTCCGCATAGGGCACACCGCTTAGCCGTTCCTCGAATTCGCGCGCGCGGTTGCCGCCGAACACGAGGTGGGTGTGGCAGTCGATTAGGGCCGGGGTTGTCAGTCGGCCACCGAGGTCCGTGCGCGGGCAGTCGGCATAGGCGGTTGGCAGCGCGTCGGCCGGGCCGCACCACGCGATGTGGTCGCCGTCGATCACGATCTCGCCGTCTGCCACGAGTGCGTATCCGCGATCGGCGTCGTCCAGGCAGGCGAGTGTGGTGTTGCAGAGAATCCGGTTGCTCACGGCGGCTCACTATATGTATAGACATATAACTTATATGCCTATACATTAATGTTGTCAATCGAAACGGAAACTGTGCGCAACATGGTCACGACACTGTGGGCAAAACAGGCGCTGACGCCATCGGGCTGGTGCCCGGATGTCCGCGTTGAAATCGGCGCCAGCGGTCGCATCGTCGCCGTTGAAACACACGCAGATCGGCTGGCAGACGAGCCGGGTGCCACGTCGCTTGATTGCCTCTTGCCCGCGCCAGCCAACCTGCACAGCCACGCGTTTCAACGCGCAATGGCGGGCTTGACCGAGGCGCGTGGCCCTGACCCGGCAGACAGCTTCTGGACCTGGCGGCAGCAGATGTACCGCTTCCTCGACCAACTGAGCCCGGACCAGGTTCAGGCGATCACGGCGTTTGTGCAGATGGAAATGCTTGAAGCGGGCTACGCGTCAGTCGGGGAGTTCCACTATCTACACCACCAACCCAATGGCTCGCCCTATGACAACGTGGCTGAAATGGCTGAGCGAGTCACCGCGGCAGCAGCTGAAACCGGCATTGGCCTGAGCTTGTTGCCTGTGTTGTATCACCAGGGCGGGTGCGACGGGCGCGCGCTCGGCGCGGGCCAACGGCGCTTCGGCAACGGTCTCGATCGCTTTGCGATGCTGCACGATGGCGCGGCCAAGGCGCTTTCGTACCTCGGTGACGACGCCGTGCTCGGGGTTGCGCCGCATTCACTGCGGGCAGTGGGTCCGACTGAATTGCGGGAGCTGATGGCGTGCCACCCGTCTGGACCGTTTCATGTTCACGCAGCCGAGCAAGTCGCCGAGGTGCGGGAAGTGTCAGACGCGTTGAGTGCGAGGCCGGTGCAGTGGCTGCTCGACAACGCGGGTGTGGATGAGCGTTGGTGTTTGGTCCATGCGACTCACCTCGACGATGCCGAAGTCGCGGGGCTGGCCGGAACCAAGGCGGTCGTTGGCCTGTGTCCGATCACGGAGAGCAGCCTGGGTGACGGCATCTTCCGGGGGGTGGATTTTCGCGCACTCGGTGGCCGCTTCGGCGTCGGGTCCGATTCGAACATCCGCATCGGCTTGTTCGAAGAGCTGCGCACGCTGGAGTACTCCCAACGTTTGCGCGATCGGGGGCGGGCGCTGATGGCGACGGCTGAACGCAGCACCGGACGTTTTCTGCTCGACGCTGTCACAGCTGGCGGTGCACAGGCCTGCGGGCGAGACAGTGGCGCCATCGCGGTTGGCCAATGGGCTGATCTGGTGGCGTTCGACACCGGGTCAACGGACCTCGTTGGTCGAATTGGAGACGGTGTGATCGACAGTGCCGTGTTCGCACGCGGCGAGAGCGCGGTTGCAGAGGTCTGGTCTGCGGGCCGTCACGTTGTCAGCGGTGGTGTGCACCGCGAGCACGCGCGAATTACAGCGCGATACCGCGGTGTCATGAAAGCGCTGATGGCCAGGCAGTGAAATCAGAAATGCAAGGGTGGCTAGAGATCAAGGCTGAAGTGTCTCGCCGAATCAACGTGCGTGAATGGCCGCCGGGCAGTCTGCTGCCGGCCGAGACGGCATTGGCGAACGAATTCGGCTGCGCACGTGCCACGGTCAACCGTGCACTGCGCGAGCTCGCCGAAGCGGGCCTATTGGTTCGGCGCCGACGCGCCGGCACGGTCGTCGCCGAACACCCGGTGCGCAAGGCGAGTTTTGACATTCCCGTCATTCGCCTCGAAGTCGAGCAAGCGGGTCGACGCTACGCGCACCGCGTGCTGCACAGACTGCACGAGACGCCGCCCGCGTCGGTTCGCACGTTGTTCGGCCTGGTGGCAACGGCGCGCGCGATCAAGCTCGACACCCTCCACCTCGCCGATGACATGCCCTACGCCTGGGAGACGCGGTGGATCAACACCAAAGCAGTGCCCGACGCCCGCCAGCAGGATTTCGAAGCCGTCAGCGCAAACGAGTGGCTGGTGCGCAATGCGCCGTTCTCGGGGGGGCGTTACACGGTGGGCGCGCGCCTGGCCGGCGCTGAATTGAGTGCCGCCCTGAATTGCGGCTCGGGCGAGCCGCTCGTGGTGGTCGAGCGCAACACCGTCGATCTGGACGGCCTCGGGATCACGCAGGTACAGCTTGTCTACGCACCGGGTCACCTGTTGCGTGGCGGCATCTGACAGGCATTAGCACGTCGAAATACCGGCTCGGATTCTGCACGGCGAGAGGCAGTGCACCGGGTGCCGCCCGTGCCGATTCCCGATGGTCGCCGTGCGTTCCAGCACATTTCCGACACGATTCGCCACAAGACACGCTTGCCCCCGCGGCGGCGACAGTCTGCCTGCTGATGTGAGGAAAGCCATGAAAGGTATCGTATTCACCCTGCTCAACGACATGGTGGAAGAGAAATTCGGTCTGGAAGCGTGGGACGCGCTGATTACCAAGGCCGGGTCCGACGGGATGTACCTGTCGACCGAAACCTACACCGACGAAGAACTGATGAAACTGGTTGGTGCGGCCAGCGAGATGACCGGTATCCCCGCGAACGATCTCGTCAAGGCCTTCGGCACCTATATGTTTCCGCAGTTCTATGCGAAGTACCCGGTCTTTTTCAAGGAGGGGATGACGCTGAAATCCTTTTTGTTGACCGTGGACCGTGTGATACACGTTGAAGTGCGAAAGCTGTATCCCGATGCGGCGCTGCCCGACTTCGAGTACGAGGACGAGGACGACAATGCGCTCACAATGGTGTACAGCTCACCGCGGAAAATGTGTGCACTCGCTGAGGGTTTGATCGCGGGAGCGGCCGAGCACTTCTCGACCGAATACAGCCTCAAACACGACAAGTGCATGCACAAGGGGGATAGCTGCTGCCACCTGGAAATGGTTTTCGCGAGCTAGCGCCGTGGACATTGAAACATTGCAACGGGCTTATGAGCGTGAGAAAGCCAAACGCGCGCACGCTGAATCTCTGCTCGAAGACAAATCGCGCGAGCTGTTCCTGTCCTACGAAGCGCTGCAGAAGTCGCATGACGAGGTGACTGCTGCGCACGAAGAGCTGGTGTTCAAGCAGAAACAATTGGTTCAGTCGGAGAAAATGGCGTCACTCGGCATCATCTCGGCGGGTGTTGCGCATGAAATCAACAACCCGATCGGCTTCGTGCTCAGCAACGTGGTCACATTGGGCGAGAACGTGGCGAGCTTCAATTCGCTCTGTACTCGGCTGAAAGGTGTGTTCGAGGCTGCGAACGACGAAGATCAATTGCGGGCATCTGTCAGCGAGCTGGCGACCTTCTACGCCGAAGAGGATTTCGACTTCGTGGTCGAAGACGGCGAGGGGCTGATCACTGAGACCACGGACGGCATCGTGCGCGTGCGGGATATTGTCGCGGGCTTGAAGTCGTTCGCGCGGGTCGACACCGACGAGAAAACGGTAGCCAACATCAACGAGTGCATTGAGTCCACGCTGAAGATTCTCGACAGTCAGACCAAGTATGCGTGTGACGTGAAGTGTTGTTTTGCCGAGCTGCCCGAGATCATGTGCTTCCCGGGGAAGCTAAACCAGGTGTTCATGAACCTGATCGTCAACGCCGTGCACGCCGTCGAGGAAGACGGTGTGATTTGCGTCTCCACAACGCAGGAGAGTGACTCGGTGACCATCACGGTATCCGACAACGGCAAGGGCATCGCACCGGAGCACCTTGAGGATCTCTTCACGCCGTTCTTCACGACCAAGCCGGTCGGGGAGGGGACGGGCCTCGGACTCTCGATCTCGCACGGCATCATCGAAGAACACGGCGGCACGATCTCGGTCGACAGCACCGTGGGTGAAGGCACGACCTTTACCGTTACACTACCGGCCTGACACACGGCGTTTTCGGGTCACGTAGCTCGCGCTCCGGTTGTGTCGTTCCGTTTAGTTTGCCGGGGCCTTGGCCATGTCACGACCTTTCTCACAACTGTGCCGCGAGGCCCGGGCCTGTACGCTTTGTGAGGATGAACTCGATGCGGGTGTGAGGCCCGTTTTTCAGGCCGACCCGGCTGCGCGCATTCTGATTGCAGGCCAGGCGCCCGGGCTGCGGGTACACCGTTCCGGCGTGCCGTTCAAGGATGCGAGCGGCGAACGCTTGCGAGACTGGATGGCAGTATCGGAGTCGACCTTCTACGACCCGAGTCGTATTGCGATTTTGCCGATGGGTTTCTGCTACCCCGGCAAGGGGGCCTCGGGCGATCTGCCGCCTCGCCCTGAGTGCGCTCCCACCTGGCGCGCAGACTTCCTCTCGGCGATGCCACGCATTGCGCTGAAGCTGGTCATCGGCCAGTACGCCCAACAATGGCACCTCGAGAGTGGTCGACGGTCAGTGACCGATGTGGTCAGAGACTGGCAGAGTGTCGGCGAGGCAGTCTTGCCGCTGCCGCATCCGAGTCCACGCAACAATATCTGGCTGCGAAAGAATCCGTGGTTTGAAGAGTCGGTTGTGCCGGCTCTGCGCGAGCGCGTCGCCCGCGCGCTGTCGAGCTGAGGTCGATTCGGCACGCTTCAGATGCGCGCCGTGAGTGCCTCGGCGATCGTGCGGATCCGATCGGAATCGTCGCCACCGATAACCAGGTAGGCGTGTCCACCGTCGACCCACTTGGTCGCAGCCATGCCCTCGAGCACCGACGACTCCATGGCGCTGTTGCCGCCACTGCTGGGAATGATGCATATGGCGATCGGCTCACCGGCGTCGGTCAGGAAGGTGAGCTGGGCAAGCGGCTTGCCGTTGAAGCCAAGCACTTGCGCACGCTTGTATTGCAAGCCTGGCAGATTGGTGAGTTGTGCCAGCTCGAGCGGGCGGCTCACCGCCTGCGTCACACGCTCGAGTTCCGCTGTCGCTTGTGGCTCGTTGAGCTGAACGTGCTCCAGGGTGTCGGTTGTGTAGAGCGCCTGGTAGGCCGCGACATAGGACACCCAACCGCGTTGGGGCGCCTCAGGGGTGAGGAGAAAGCGGGTGCCGAGGCCACCAATCACACTGGCAACCAGAAAGACGGCGGCGAGGGCCCCCCAGCGGCTTGCAGGCGTTGCGGGTGAGGTGGACACCTCCGGCATGGCCGGCATCTGCGGGGCAGATGTCAGCAGGCTGTCGAAGCCTGCCTTGATGGCATCCGTGTCGATGTCGAGTGAGGCGAGACGCTCGCCCAGCGCGTCGTCAGACGCCAGCGCGTCATCGATTGCCGTGCGGGTGTCATCATCGAGCTCGCCGTCGAGGTAGGCGGTGAGTTGCTCGTCGGTGAAAGCGGGGTTGTTCATCCCTGATCTCGCGTGGTTGCGGTCGACACATCGGGCGCCAGCCTCTCCGCCAGCTTCTTGCGCGAAGCGGCGAGTCGGCTCATGACAGTGCCAATGGGTATCTCCAGCATGTCGGCCGTCTCCTTGTAACTGTAGCCCTCGACATAGACGAGGAAGGTCGTGGTGCGCTGTGCTTCGGGCAGTGCCATTACAGCTTCTAACGCCTCAGCACCGTATAAATTCGCATCGGGCCCGGATTTCGTGTCGGCGAGCTCGAATTCCTCTGTTGGCACCAAGCCGCCCCCTCGCCGCACGGCGTTGGCCCGCAGCTCGTTTATCCAGGTGTTCTTTGCGATGCGGTACACCCAGGCATCAAAGGTGGTGCCAACGGTGAACTGATGGCTCTTCTCCAACACTTTCAGACAACTGGCTTGCGCGAGGTCATCGGCGTGGTGCCGGGCGCCAGTGGTCGCCAGGCAAAAACGCCAAAGTCTGGGGTACAGGGTCTTCAGCGCCTCCGCAAAATCAAAGGCTTGGGGCATGTGACTTTTTTTTCAGGTCGAGGCGAATAATATTGCAGGGTGGCGTGTTGTCCAGAGAGGCAGCCGCGAAAACGCGTGGAGCTGTGTTCACTCACTCAGGAGAATTCAATGTCGAAATTTATCACATCGCTCGCCGCGGGCGTTGCGCTCTGTCTCAGCGCCGGGCTCGCCCAGGCGGGCGGCCACGCGAACTGGACGCTGGACGCGGAGTCGTCTCGGGTCGCGTTCGGTTCGGTCAAAGCGGATGTCGCGGGCGAGGTACACCACTTCTCATCATTGTCAGGTTCGATATCCGAGCAAGGCGAAGCGGTGGTCGAGATTGACGTTGCATCAGTGCAAACCAACATCGATATCCGCAATGAGCGCATGCTTAAGTGGGTGTTTACCAACGGCCCCAAAGCCGTGCTCAGTGCGGGCGTGGACATGGAAGCGCTCAAGGCCTTGGGTGTCGGCGACACGATGATGATGTCGGTCGACGGCACGCTCGCGCTCAATGGCAACGACCAAGCCATTCAGACCGACCTGTTCATCGCGAAACTGGCTGACAACAAGATCATGGCCACCACGGATGGCATGGTGATGCTTTCGATCGATCAGTCCGGCCTGACCGAAGGCGTCGACAAGCTCATGGAGCTTGCAGGTCTGCCGGGAATCACCCGCGTGTCACCGGTCACACTGCGGCTGGTTTTCGGCCTCTGACTCGGTAGAAGATGGGAGCGCAGCCCTTGTGGCTGCCTCCCACGCGATGTTCCGGATTTGTCAGGTCCGGATCTGCATTACACCATGGTGGTTGCGAGTGTGTCGTACCACTTGTCTGCGAGGTAGTTGTTGCCGGCAAGGGTGCGCAACGTCTGGCTGAGTTGATCCTCGTTGTCCTGGCGTGTGGTGTCATCGCACAGCAAATAGTTGTTGCCGGCATACCAAGCGGCACGCAGGCAGCCCGCGACGGTCGGAGTCTCGCTTGCAACCTCTTCCGGCATCACGGGCTCGCGGTGGGTCAGTACGGCTTCGACAATGGAATCGGGCATCGACCAAAGATTCAGCATGTGGGCCGAAATCATTTCCGGTGAGATGTGCTCGCCCGGGTCGCCGGCATCGAGAATCACCATGTCACCGACGGTGCACACCATGCCTGCCATTTGCGTGTGGTCGCGCTCGCGGTCGCCGAGCTCGGCCGTGCGAGCGAATTTGTGTGCCAGTGCACTGACCGACTTCGTTAGCGTGTTCAGGCGTTCCAATTCGTCGGTTTCAGCGTGGGCAAACTGCGTGAACAGGTTCTCTGACAACACGATGTTTTTCAGCGTTTCGGTGCCGAGCATATTGACGGCGTGGCCGATCGAGCCGATGTTGCCGAAGGTGCCGAAAAAATCGGAATTGACGATGCGCAAGACGGTAGTGCTGAAGCCGATGTCTTTTTCGATGATGGCGGCAATGTCGGCTTGGGAGTAGGAGTCCTGAGCAAACAGTTGCATGATTTCGTCGTAGACATGCGGCATCGCCGGCAGGCTCGACAGGCCACCCACGTAGTGGTGCAGCACCGGATCATCGAGTTGAGCGTGCAGTTGCAGGCTGCGATCGATTGCACCGGTGATGGTGTCGATGTCAGCCGGTTTGGAGATGTGTTGGTGAATGGCGTGCGCGGACTCCAGTATCAACTGTGAATCGGCGTAGCCCGACAACGCCAGTCGAATCGCGTTTGGGCGCAACTCGTGTACGGCTTGAAGAAACTCGGCACCGTTCATCCCCGGCATGCGCATGTCGCTGACCACGACGTCGACGTTGTGGTCCTTGATGTACTCGACCGCATCTTCGGCGCGATAGAAATAGTGCATGTCCCACTCGCTGCGGCGACGGCGCAGGCTCCTGCGCAGCCCCTCCAGCACTGAGACTTCATCGTCCACAAAAATCACGGTTTTCAAGAGGTGCCTCCAATGCACTGTGTACCCTGAACGCTCGGATCAAGGCGTCATCATTCGCTGTGTGTACAGACGACTCGCCGGGGTGCGAGGGTGCGAGATTAGCAGGAGGGACTTTGCGTCAGTGGTGTGCCGACACCGAAGCGGTGTTCGCGGCACACGGACAGATATTGGGTGATGCAAATAGCGGCCCAGACACTCGGCATTTTGGGTGCGTGCGAGTGTTCTCGGTGTCTGGGCTCGAAATCAGTGGTCGAGCAGTTCGATCCAGTGTTTGACCGGCGTCTCGCTGCCGCTCTGGATGTGCATCAGGCAACCGATATTCGCCGAGGCGATGACATCGGGCTGGCCCGCCTCCAACGCGTCGATCTTCTCCTGTTTGAAGTGCTCGGAGAATTCGGGTTGCAACACGGAATAGGTGCCCGCTGATCCGCAACACAGGTGGCTGTCAGCGGGTTCGGCGACCTTGAAACCCGCTTTGCGCAGCAGGTCTTTGGGGAAGGTTTTGATTTGTTGGCCATG
>CALDHJ010000128.1 GCA_937941555.1 uncultured Granulosicoccaceae bacterium
ACTTCGTGTTGGAAGTGTTCAACGGTGTTGCGAAAGTTGGTTGTGCCGTTGTCGAAGGGCACATACATGAAGCGACGGCGGTTGCGAGAAAGGGTTCGCTCGAGCGCGAGGTCGATGAAGCGTTCGACGTGGAAATCGATGTAGGCGTGTTCGATGCCGAAGGCCGTGCGACCGTGGGTCACGAACGGCAGGCCCGCTTCTTCGAGCCGTTGCACACGCGGATCGCGTGCACTGGTGTGGGTCAGTATGACGCCATCGGAGGTCTTGTTCGCGAGAATGTAGTTCAGCGTCTCGAGCGGATCGCTGCCCGGCAACTCGGGCGTGACATTCAAGTGGTAGGGCGACCCGAGCAGGTGCGCGCCGATGCCCTGGATCAGCAGACGGGTGTAGTCGAGTGTGTTGCGCTCGATCGACAGGATCAAGGTCAGCACGTTGGTTTGCCCCGTGCGCAGCCGCACACCCGCGCGGTTTGGTACGTAGCCGATCTCGGCTGCTGCGCGCGCCACTTTTTCGCGGGTTTCGGGTTTCAGCCGCGCGCCATCCCGCAGCGACAGCGAGACGGTCGACAGGCTCAGTCCGGTCATCGCGGCGATGGTCTTGAGTGTCGGGGCTTTCGGGTTCGGGTCAGGCATGGTGTCTGAGTCGGGGCGCTGTCTGCGCATTGTAGGGGGGCGGGGCCAGCCTTGAACAGGTTCGGTGTACCTGAGACCGCGCGCCGATTGCGATTGGCAATCGAGGGCAAAAAAAGTGTTGCAACGTTGCAATATTCAATGCAAAGTCAAGGTTGGTAGGCGTCGGGGAGTCCCGTCGCAGATCTGAACGCCGAAAGAGACGATCCCGTAGGGAGGGAATACGAAATGAAAACCACCAAGGGCCCTGGCGCCCGTTTGCTACTGAGCTCCGCGATAGGGCTGGCTGTGATGGCCGGCAGTGTGGCGGCAGACGACATCCGCTTCTGGACCACCGAAGAACAACCCGAGCGCCTCGCCAAACAGCAAGCCATGGCGGCTGATTTCGCGGCGGCCTCCGGCCACAACGTCGAAGTCATCCCCGTGACCGAGAGCGACCTTGGCACGCGCGCGACCGCAGCGTTCGCAGCGGGCGACCTGCCTGATGTGATCTACCACACGTTGCAGTACGCGCTGCCCTGGGCCGAAGCGGGCATCCTTGACACCGACGCGGCGTCAGAGCTCGTTGAAGAGCTGGGCACCGACACCTTCTCGGCAGGCCCGCTGTCGATGGCAGCGTTCGAAGACGGCGTGGCCTCGGTGCCGGTCGACGGCTGGACGCAGATGATCGTCTACCGCAAGGATCTCTTCGACGCGGCAGGCCTCGAGGCACCGTCGTCCTACGCGAACGTCCAGGCGGCGATCGACAAGCTGCACAACCCGCCCGAAATGTATGCCTTTGTGGCAGCCACGAAGGTGGACGAAAACTTCATGAGCCAGGTGCTCGAGCACGTGTTCCTCGCCAACGGCGTCTCGCCCGTGGGTGCGGACGGCTTTGCACCGCTCGACGAAGCCGCGACTACCGAAGTGCTGGATTTCTACAAGGCTATTGCAGAAGCCTCACCACCGGGTGAGCTCTACTGGAAGCAGTCACGCGAGCTGTATTTTTCCGGCAACGCGTCAATGATCATCTGGTCTCCTTTCATCCTCGATGAGCTGGCCGGTCTGCGCGACAGCGCTGCACCGAGCATCAACGATGACCCGACGACCAAAGAACTTGCCGCGATGACCGGTATCGTCACCAACTTCAGCGGTCCGTCCAACCCGGACGGTGCGGCCTGGGGCGATGTGCGTTACTTCGGCATCACCTCTGACGCCAACACCGACGTCGCCCAGGATTTCATCAAGTACTCGATGGATGAAGGCTACGCGCAGACCCTGTCTATCGCCGCCGAGGGCAAGTTCCCGGTGCGTACCGGCACGGCTGATGAGCCCGGCAAGTACACGGCCATGTGGTCCGAGCTTGAGGTGGGTGTCGACCGCAAGGCCGCGCTCAAGGATCTCTACGCTGCAGAGATGCTCGACGAGATTGTCGGCGGCCTGCAGGTCGCTCAGCGTTGGGGCGTGGCGGAAGGTCAGCTTTCGCTCGCGTCGAAGATGATCAACAGCCAGGTCATCAACCGCGTTGTGCGCCAGTACATCGACGGTGAAGTGGACGCGGCAGCCGCCGTGGCCTCACTCAACGAAGAACTCGCAAAGATCAACTGATCCCTTGCGTGGTCAGCGGGCACACGGCCCGCTGACCGTTTTCTCCTCTCCCGTTTGCACCCAGGGTAGCGTCCATGGTGGCACCCACATCCACACCGCCGACTGCACGAGGCGCGCTCGAGAAGCGCGAGGCAAAGCTCGCCTGGGGCCTCCTGGCGCCGACGATTGCGATTGTCAGCCTTGTCATATTGCTGCCGTTGCTGGCGATCTTCTGGATCAGCTTCAAGCCGGTCGGCTTGAGTGATCTGCGCCCGGTCAGCACGGTGGTGCGCGAGAGCCTGCGCAGTCGAGGCGACGACTACCGCATCGAGTACCGGGTTCGGAATTCCTCTCAAGACAAACCGATCGAGGGCGCGCGGTTCGAAGACACGATCCCCGACGGCGTGACGCTGCTCGAGGTACCGGAAGCGTGCTCGCTCGACGGCGCGGCACTGGCCTGCGATTTCGGTGATCTGCCGGGCGGCTTCAATGAGCGCCTGCGCATTCCGGTATTGCTCGATGGTGACCCCGACGCGCTCGAGGATGTTGTCGAGGGCAGTGAGCCTGTTCGCTACGGGACGGGTGACAACGTCCTCACCAACACCCACTTCACGCTCGACAACTTCACCCGCATTTTCGACAGCTCGGAATTCATGAGTGTGCTCTGGGCAACGACCTTCTACACCGTTGTCGGCACCATCGGGGCGTTGGTGGTCGGTCTGTTCGCGGCGTTGCTGCTGAACAAGAGTTTTGCCGGCAAGGGCATCTTGCGCGGTCTCTACCTCTTTCCTTACGTGTCGCCGATCATTGCGGTGGCCTTTACCTGGGTTGCGCTGCTCGATCCGTTCTCCGGCTCGCTCAATGCGCTGCTGGTGCAAATGGGTGTCGCGGATTCGCCCATCAATTTCTTCGGTCAGCGACCGCAGGCACTGATCATGGTGACGGTGTTTGAAATCTGGCGCTATTTCCCGCTGTCGTTTCTGTTCATCCTCGCGCGCATGCAATCGATCGACACCGACATGTACGAGGCCGCGGACATGGATGGCGCAAGTCCGTTCCAGAAGTTCTGGTACCTGTCATTGCCGATGTTGCTTGGCATCCTGTCGGTACTGTTCCTGTTGCGGTTCATCTGGACCTTCAACAAGTTCGACGACATTTTCCTCCTGACCGGTGGCAACGCCGGCACGCGCACTCTAACTGTCAATGTCTACGAGCAGGCTTTTGCCATTTCCAACATTGGCGCGGGCGCCGCGGTGGCAGTGGTGATTTTTGCTGTGCTGCTGTGTTTCAGCTTCTTCTTCTTTCGCTACATATCGCAGGAGGAGGGGCTGTGAGCGGGTTGCGCTTGGGTTGCGTTATCGGCCCGTTGCTCGGTGCGATGTGGATGTTGGTGCTCTCCACCACGGTGACGGTTGCCATGTCCTTTGCGACCGGTGAGGTGTTTCGCCCGTCCTCGCTCTTGTCCCTGGTTGTTGGTGCGACGCTCGCGTTGATCGCGCTGGCCCGTTCGGCCGATCGGTTGAGCCTTGTCGTCGCGGTGGTGGCGCTCACAGCGGTGTCCTATGTTGGCCTCGGGCCGATGGTGATCGGCGCTGACGTGGACAACGGCACGCGTGCTGTTGGCGCAGCACTTTTGGCGGTCTCGTCGGGATTGTCGTTGTGGAAGATCCTCGAAGGCTGCCCGTTCGGGACCTTGAGCCGGCACGAATTCGAAGAGGCAGTCATCCGGTTCCTGACGGGTTTCGGCTTCATCGTGTTCACCGCCGCGGTGTTGGTGCCGTTCTACGTGATGGTCATGACCAGCCTGAAGTCGCAGCAGGCTCTGCTCGCCAATCCGTTGGATTTTTCCATCGACTTCTCACGCGGGTGGGACCTCTTTCGAAGCTACACCGAGCTGTTCCGCGATTTCGGATTCGGCGGTTACCTCTGGACCAGTTTTTTTGTCTCGGTGTTGACGGTGGTGATCACGCTGTTGTTCAGCGTGCCCGGTGCCTACGCAGTAGCGCGGTTGCGCTTCAAGGGGCAGGCGGTCTTCTCGCGCTCGATTCTGCTGATCTACATGGTGCCCATGATCGTGTTGGCGCTGCCGATCTACATCGCGTTTTCGGTGACAGGCCTGCGTAATACCCTCTTCGGGTTGATCCTGATCTATCCCGTGACCACCATTCCGGTCGCGCTCTACATGTTGCAGGGTTATTTTCGCGGGCTGCCGGTCGAGGTGGAGGAGGCGGGTCTCATGGACGGGCTCAGTCGCTTGCAGGTGATATTGAAAATCACCTTGCCGCTCTCGCTGCCGGCGATGGTGTCGGTCTCGTTGTACGTGTTCATGATTGCGTGGAACGAATTCCTGCTCGCGTTCATGTTGCTCGACGACCCCTCCAAATTCACCCTGACCCGGGGTGTGGCGATGCTCAACAGTTCCGAAATCCCGAGACAACACCTGATGGCGGGCGCGGTGATCGCGACCATTCCGATCATGGTGCTGTTTCTGGGCCTCGAACGCTTCATGACCAAGGGCCTGACGGCCGGATCGGTGAAAGGCTAGCGCGATGACGAACCTGCAGACACTTGATGAAAAAGCGCGCACGGTGTTGCGGCAAAACGACAAGGGCCACTACACCGTGCCCACCCACGGCCTGTATCCCTATCAATGGAACTGGGACAGCGCGTTCGCGGCGGTCGGGTTTGCCAACTACGACATCGACCGCGCGTGGGTTGAGCTCGAGTCGCTGTTTGCCGGGCAGTGGGATGACGGCATGGTGCCGCACATCCTGTTTCATCAGGAAGACCCGGGTTACTTTCCCGGTCCCGACGTGTGGCAGGGCCGGGGGCCCATTCCGTCCTCCGGGATCAGCCAGCCGCCGGTTGCCGCGACCCTGGCGCGGCGGGTGTTCGACAAGAATCCGGACGTCGGCCGCGAGCGCCTCTCGCCGCTTTACGATCGGATGGTCGCCTGGCACCGGTGGTTCATGGATTGGCGTCTCGACGACGGCGCGGTGTGCATCGATCACCCCTGGGAATCCGGTCGCGACAATGCCCCCGACTGGGATCGCGGCATGGGTTCGATCGATCCCGTTGGTGTTGGCGAATACACGCGGCGGGATACAACGCATGTGAACAGTGACATGCGACCGACCCGCTACGACTACGACCGCTATATCTGGCTGGTGCAGCGTGGAGCGCGTCTTGGTTGGCAGCAGTCCGAGATCGTCAAGGACATCCCGTTTCGTGTCGCCGACCCGACCATGACGTTCACTTTGCTCCGCGCCAACCGGGATCTGCTTGCACTGGGCGCGCTGCTGGGTCGGGACACTTCAGAGATCGCCGGCTGGATCGAGATCTTGGAAGCCGGCGCACAATCGCTGTGGAATCCGCAGCGGCAACACTACGACGGGCGCGACGTGTTGTCCGGCAGTTGGGCCGACTCGCTGTCAAACGCGTCTTTCCTGTGCTGGTACGCGGGGCTCGACTCCGAACCGATGCGCCGGGCCCTGCGCGAGGTGTTGGCGAATGTCACCTACGGCATTCCGTCGCTCGACAGCCGCGATACCCGATTTGACGGCAAGCGCTACTGGCGCGGTCCGGTCTGGGGAATGATGAACATGCTGGCCGGGCTTGGCATGTCGGAAATGGGCCTTCCGGAAGGCGAGGTGCTGCGGCGATCCACGGCCAAGCTAATATCCGAGCACGGTTTTGCCGAATACTTTGACCCGCGTGACGGTGCGCCGGCGGGTGGCCAATCCTTTACCTGGACGGCAGCCGTTTGGCTGGGCTGGGCGTCCCCCTCTGCCGAGGCAAACTGATGGGTGCGATACACCTCAAGGCCGTTGAGAAATGGTACGGCGACGCGCAAGTGATCAAGGGTGTGGATCTGGTGATCGACGACGGTGAGTTCACTGTGTTCGTCGGGCCGTCGGGTTGTGGCAAGTCGACCTTGCTGCGCATGATCGGCGGACTCGAAGACATCAGCCGCGGTGCGCTGGAAATCGACGGTGTGGATGTGACCGACCACCCGCCCTCGAAGCGCGGTCTGTCGATGGTGTTTCAGAGTTATGCGCTCTACCCGCACATGAGTGTGCGCGACAACATGGGCTTTTCACTCAAGACCGCAGGCGCCCCGCAAGCCGAGATCAACGAAAAGGTCGGTGCGGCCGCTCAGACACTGAAGCTCACTGACTACCTCGACCGACGGCCCAAGGACCTCTCGGGCGGGCAGCGCCAACGCGTGGCGATTGGCCGATCGATCGTACGCGACCCCACGGCGTTTCTGTTTGACGAGCCCTTGTCGAATCTCGATGCGGCGCTGCGCGTGGAGATGCGCCACGAGATTTCCAAACTGCACCAGAGCCTGTCGGCGACCATGATCTACGTGACGCACGATCAGGTCGAAGCCATGACCCTCGCCGACCGTATTGTCGTGCTCGACGCCGGGCGGATCATTCAGGTCGGCACGCCGCGCGAGCTCTATTCGAACCCGGCCAACACCTTCGTTGCGCAATTCATCGGCAGCCCGAAAATGAATGTGCTGCCGTGTGCGGTGTCAGACCAGCAGGCGACTGTACCCGGGGGACGCGGTTGCGCCTTCTCGGGTGGCGACGCCACCCAGATCGGCATCCGACCCGAACACATCGGGATCGGGGCAGCGGGCACGGGCGAGGTCGATGGCCAGGTCGACGTGGTTGAATACCTGGGATCGGACACCTTCGTGTTGTTCGACTGCGGTGAGGCGGGGTCGGTCAATGTGCGGGTTTCGGGCGAAACCGATCTCGCGGTGGGCGACCGAGCCGGCCTGAGCTTCGCGCGCGATCGCGTGCTCTTCTTTGGCGAAGACGGCGAACGCGTGGCTGGCTGATCAGCCGGGGAAGAAGTCGGGCGGGATGGCGCCGTTGGTGATGCCGTAGAGCAACAGTGCGACGGTCACGACCGACAATGACGTCGTGACCAGCACACTGGCAGAGGCGCGTTCGACCCACACGTCGTATTGCTGCGCGATCACGAACACGTTCGTGGCCGTCGGCAGGGCAGCGAGCAACACCGCGACAAACACCCACAACGCATCGAAATTGCCAAAGTAGCTCAAGCCGAAATACATGAGCGTGGGGTGCACC
>CALDHJ010000129.1 GCA_937941555.1 uncultured Granulosicoccaceae bacterium
TCTTCGCTCAGTGGCGCGTCGAGTTTGACGTCGTAGGGCTGTGGCCAAGGCGTGCGCCAGACACTCACTGGCACGCCCTCGCCGGTGCCACGGTAGCCATATTCAGGTGTAAACAGGCTGCCGTCGAGTACTGGCCCCCAAGTACGTGCGTAGTGCGTCCAGTCTTCGGCAGTGTCGGGGCGGTCCGGCGAGCGTTCGAGGAACACAGTGCGGTGTTGGTGGGCCAGCTGCTGGTAACACTGGCTCATGCGCTGCCATTCGGGCACCGAGGGATCTTCGCCGACGCCCTCGAGGCGGTAGGTGCGGTAGAGCTCGCCGACGGCTTCGAGCGTTGGCGTGCCGGGCAGGGTGCTGGGCCAGACCTCGAGCGCGAGCGGTAGCCGTGCGATTTCGCGGTCGGCGCTGGCGTCGCGGACCACGATGTCCGCCTGATAACGGCCAGGCGCAAGGTCGCTCGGGCTGTAGAGGTCGAGCCACGCGAGCGCATTCTGTTTGCGACTCTCTGACGGTCGGTAGGTTGTGTAGAGCCGGTGTTTTTCGCCGAGGCAGCCGGTGTGTTCGGGGACGAGCGCGTCGGGGTAGTCCGACGGCCAGGGCAACACATCCGACGGTGGCCCCCACTGGTACCCGCCGTCGCCGACGTGGTGGTAGTGGGCCTGGTAGAAGTGCGCCTGTGGTGCGGGCTCGACGGCAACGCCGTCACGGGTGAAGGCCGACAGCGCGATCTCGACCTCAGGCGGAAATTTCCCGGTGGTGCGCAGCAGCAGTTGCAGCGCCACGGTTTCGTTGCGCGCGCTGTGCAAGGTGGCAGGCCCTGCCGTGAGATCGAAGTCCGGGTGTTCTGCTTGCGGCTCATCGACGCGCGAGAGTTTCTGCATCTCGCTCAGGACGCAGATCTGCAGCGACTCACCCGCCTCGACACAAGCCGGGCTGTCGGGCTGCAGCCAGGCGTGCAGTTGCAAGGCGGCGACGAAGGCGACGGTCAGGCCGGCGAGCAGGTTGCGCGAGAGCATGGCAGGGTCGGGTGTGTTGGGACTCTGTCAGTGTAGTCCCGACTGCCCCGTGGAAACGGGGCAGCCTGCGTCCATCACATTACGCGCGTATGCGCGCGTTGGTCGGGTCGTAGAGCGGCTTGAACGAGGCGGCGGCTGCGACGTCGACGCCGGCAACACGGATCGTCCAGTTGCCGTTGTTGACGAGGTCGGCCGTGACCGGTTCGTCGAGCTTGACGTAGCCCATCGCGATGGCGCCGCCGAGGTGGTGGCCGTAGTTGCCGGACGTGGTGTAACCGACCGTCTTGCCGTCGAGCATAATCGGCTCCGCGTGGTAGAGCAGCGGTTCGGCGTCCTGCAACTGGAACTGCACCAGGCGTTTGTTGAGCGGGCGCTGTTCGCGCTGGGCGAGCAACACATCGCGGCCGATGAAGTCGGCCTTGTCGAACGCAACCGCAAAGCCAAGCCCGGCTTCGAGTGGGGTGTCCACTTCGCCGATGTCGTGGCCGAAGTGGCGGTAGCCTTTTTCGATGCGCAGCGAGTCCATCGCGTGCATGCCGACCAGAGTCGGCGCATTGGGCGAGGCCATGAGGGTCTCGAACACGTGGCCCGCGACCTCACACGGCATGTGCAATTCCCAACCGAGCTCGCCAACGTAGGTCAGGCGCGCCGCGCGCAACTGGGCGAAACCGATGTCGATCGTCTGAACGGTGCCGAAGGGGAAGCTGTCGTTGTCGAGTGGCGTAGGTGTCAGCGCGGCAAGCAGCGCACGGCTGTCCGGCCCCATGACCGCAAATACGGCCTCGTTGCCGGTCACGTCGGTGAAGGTGCAGTGGCTCGCCGGGTCGATGTTGAGGTGCAACCAGCGCAGCTCGCGGTTGGTGGTGGCGGCCGGGCAGACGACGTGGAAGCAGGTCTCGCCCAGGCGCTGAACCGTGACGTCGGCCTCGATGCCGCCGTGCGCGTTGCACCACTGGGTGTAGACAATGCGGCCGACCGGCACATCGACCTCGTTGGCGCAGATGCGGTTGAGCTGGGCGCAGGCGTCTGCACCTTGCACGCGGATCTTGCCGAACGAGGAGATGTCGATCAGGCCGACGCGCTCGCGCACGGCCGCGTGCTCGGCGGCGCTGTAGTCGAACCAGTTCTGCCGGCCAAAGCTGTATTCGTAGGCCGGCGTGACGCCCTCTGGTGCAAACCAGTTGGGGCGCTCGAAGCCCGCGATGCTGCCAAAGCAGGCGTTGGCCGCTTTGAGTTCGGCGTGGATCGGCGAGCGCCGCACACCGCGGGCGGTGGCGAACTGGCGGTAGGGAAAGTGGTGGTCGTAGAGCAGACCCAGCGTCTCGGACGCGCGCTCACCGAGGTAGACGGTGTTGTTGCTGTAGGTCGGGTTGCGCGCCGGGTCATTGGCCAACACTTCAAAAGCGGGCTTGCCGTTGGCGATCCAGTCGGCGAGCACTTTTGCCGCGCCCGGTGCGGTCTGGATGCCGACAGAGTTGAAGCCTGCGAGCATGAAGTAGCCCGGCAGTTCCGGGGCTTCCCCCATGTGGAACTGATCGTCTGCGGTGAAGCTCTCGGGGCCGTTGAAGAACTTGCGGATACCGAGTTCTTCGAGCAGCGGCACGCGGTGCATCGCGGCTTCGAGCACCGGCATGAAGTGGTCCCAGTCTTCGGGCAGCTCGGTAAAACAGAAATCGTCCGGGATACCGTCCATGCCGTAGGGCTTGGCTTTTTTCTCGAAGGCGCCGATCAGCAAGCTGCCCGCGTCCTCCTTGAAATAGGCCTCGGCCGAGTGCTCGCGCATGACCGGCAGGTTGTTTGGGATGTCGGGGTGCTTGTCGGTGACGACATAAAAGTGCTCGCAGGCGTGCAGCGGCACGTTGACACCGGAGCGCTTGCCGAGCTCGTGCGCCCAGAGGCCGGCGGCGTTGACGACGACCTCGCAGGCAATGTTGCCGTCGGTCGTCTCGACCCCGCTGACGCGGCCCTTGGCGACGGTGACGCCGGTGACGGTCACGCCCTCGAATATTTTTGCCCCGCGGCTGCGCGCGGCTTTGACGAGAGTCGTGGTGGCGTCGACCGGGTTGACCTGGCCGTCGAGCGGCAGGTGCATGGCGCCAATCACGTCATTGGTGTTGATCAACGGGTAGAGGTCTTTGAGTTCGCTTGGCGTGATCAGGTGCGATTCGACGCCGAAGGCGTTGGCGCTGTCGACGGCGCGCTTGTACTCCTCGAAGCGCTCGGCGTCGGCCGCCACACTCAAGGAGCCGACCTGTTTGAAGCCGGTTGACTGACCAGTCTCGGCCTCGAGCTGCTTGTAGAGCTCGCGCGAGTAATTGACCATGAAAGAGTGGGGTTCGTTGGTGCGCACGGAGCCCATGAGGCCGGCGGCGTGCCAGGTGGTGCCCGAGGTCAGCTGTTGGCGCTCGAGCAGAACCACGTCGGTCCAGCCCATCTCGGCCAGATG
>CALDHJ010000130.1 GCA_937941555.1 uncultured Granulosicoccaceae bacterium
TTGAAGAATTCCTCTGGCACGGCAAAGGGAAAGTGCGGTGCCACCAGGCCGACGTACAGGCACCAAGGGTCGTCGCCTGGGGTACGAGACTGCAGCCAGTCTTGCGTTTTGGCGGTGACTGCGGCGTCGTACTCGGTGTACCGGCTGGTGCCGGGACCGATGTACTCACCGAGCATGCGCGAGCTGGGGCGAACCCGTTCGTTTTCCCGCCGTATCGATGCCCACACCATGCCGACCCCGTCCACCACCATCATCGGAATGTGCTTGTGGTCGAAGCCGTCGTCGTCCTCGGCGTGGCGGTAGTGCAGTTTGCCGATCGATTCCACGGGAACGCCCTTGGCTTGAAGCCGGTGACCCCAGCCGGGGGTTTCCCCGGTGTAGGGCATGGCGTTGTCCCAGAGCCGGTTTTGGTGCACGTACTTGCCGGTGGCGAAGGCCGCGCGCGCCGGCACACAGATGGGAGAGGGCGTGTAGGCGTTGGTGAAGCGGGTGCCGCGCGCCGCCAACGCGTCGAGGTTGGGTGTTTTGACGAAGTCGTGGCCGGCGCAACCCATCGCACGGGACTGGTGTTCGTCGGAAAGAATCACCAACAGGTTCTGATTGCGGCGTTCAGTCATCGATCAGGCTCTCTTCGGCGGCGTCGTTGATTTTCGCGAGGATCGCGAACAGCTGTTTTTTTTCGGTGGGTGAGAGTTTCGACTCAAGCAGCTCGCGGCGCTTGCGCATCATCGGCTCGGCCGCAGCGTGGGCGCGACGGCCGGTCGGTGTGAGGTGGAGGCGCTGGCGCCGCAGATCGATCGGGTCCTCGGTGACCTCGATCCAGCCACAAGTCTGCATCGCGCTCACCAGCCGACTCAATTGCCCTTTGTCGATATCGACGGTGCGCCGGATGGCCGCCGAGGTGGTGCAGGTCTGATCCGCGAGGAGCGCGAGAATGCGCCACTGCGCGAGACTCATCTGGTGGTTGTCACGCAGGCGCTTCGACACTTGGGCGTTGATGCGCGCGACGGTGCGCATCAGTTGATAGGTGATGGCGTTCTGGATGCGCTGACCGGCATCCGACTCGCGCATGCCGTCGCCGGTCTCCGGTGTGTCGGGGGCGTTCGTATCACTGGTGTCCGACATGGCGGGTTCCAACTGACCGGGTGTCACGGGTGTCTCCTGGTGTGGTGTGAAAGGGGTGGCTGTCGGCCGAGTCGTGTGGGCCAATGTCAGGCATTGATGTTGACATGTCAACCAAATGCCCTGACACTCGCCTGCACCATACTGCAACCTAGGACAATTGCCATGATCCGCACTGTCGCTGCTTGCGCGCTCGCGCTGGGCCTTGCCGTCTCGACTTCTGCCGCCGCCGACTGGACGCCACCGGGTCCGATCAAGATGATGATCGCCTTCGCCGCGGGCGGCGGTGCGGACACCCAGGGCCGCATGATTGCCGAGGAACTCGAGGCGCGCCACGGCTGGAAGATCATCCCCGAGCAGGTCACCGGCAAGGGCGGCTCTGTGCTCGCCCAAGCCATGGTCGATCAGCCCAACGACGGCACCGTTATCGGGCTTCTGGTGACCGAGTCCATCGGCTACAACATGGTGGTCGCCGACGACCCCGGCTACACCGTGGACGACTTCACCTACCTCACCACCACTGCCGGTTTCCAGATGGGTGTGGTGGCCAAGAGCGACAAGGGCTGGAACACCTTTGCCGACGTGGTGGCCGCAGCCAAGGGCGGTGAGGCGATCCGCTTTGGCGTCATGAGCCCCAAACTCGCTGACCTCGCCTACCTGCTCGGTGAAGCGCACGGTGTGGAGTTCAACATCATCAGTGTGCGCGGTGGCAAGGCGGTCATGAACGGTATCAACGCCGGCGACATGGACATCGGCTGGGGCGCGGGCATCCAGAACAAGGCGGTTGCGGCCGGCGACATGGTCAACCTCGCATCCGGCCTCTCGACCAAGCTGAACATCTCACCGGACGCGCCGACTCTGGCCGAGCTCGGGGTCGACTTCAACGCCGACGGCTACTTCCTCTTCGTTGGCCCGGCGGGCATGCCGGCAGACGCGGCCAGCGCCATCAGCTCGGCGATTGCCGACATCGCGCAAGACGGCGAGAGCAAGGCCGGGGGTTTCATCGGCAAGGCCTTTGGTGGTGCCGTGGTGCTGCAGGGCGAGCCGCTGGTGCAGTTCATGGTCGATGGGGTCGCGGACTCCGAAGCCTTGATGGCGGCGACCGAGTAAACCGGGCGCTGCGCGTGCGGGCCAGACCGGCCCGCACGTGTGTTCGGTCTCACCGGCGTGTCATCGCGCGACCAGGCTCAACCCACCGATCGCATTCTCGGCGCCGTGTGCCTGCTGTTGGCGTTGGTGCTGGTGTTCATCTGGATTCCGCTCGACGCTGAAACCGGCCTGATCGAGAAGGCGCGGCGGCGGCTAGTGATCGGGGACGGGCTCGCCCCGACCGTGGCGGCGAGTCTGCTCGGGGTGTCGGGCTTGTGGTTACTTGTTAGTGGCGCCGTACGACGCGGTGGTGGCGCGGTGTACCGGCACAACATCACATTTCTGCTGCGCTTTGCATTGCTGGTAGCGAGTTGTCTGGTGGTGATGCGCTGGACCGGCCCGGTGGCGGTGTGGCTCAGCGGCGACACCTTTGATGGCTACCGTCTCTTGCGCGATACCGCGCCCTGGAAATACCTCGGCTACCTGCTCGGCGGCACGCTGCTGATTGCGGGCGTGGTGGCCTGGATCGAACGCGGCGTGCGCTGGCGCAGCGTCGTGCTGGCTTTTGGGGTGGTGCTCGCACTCGCGATGCTTTACGACCTGCCATTCGATGACCTCCTGTTGCCCCCGAACGGTGATGTGTGACCCCACTTGAGTACATCTGGGCCGGCGTGCTCGCGGTGTTTGCGAGTGATCCGCTGATCAGCCTTTTCGGCGTGGGCATTCCGAGTGCACTGGTGATGGTGTTGCTCGGGTTTTTCGTCGGTGTGGTGGTGGGCGCGACCCCGGGGCTCGCCGGGCC
>CALDHJ010000131.1 GCA_937941555.1 uncultured Granulosicoccaceae bacterium
GACTCTCGCCGGCACTGGCCAGTGCGGCAGTCGACGCCGCGGCGGTTGCCATCATTGATCACATCGACCTCAGCGGCCCGGCCTCATCCAAGGCGGGTCGCTCCTCAACCCAAAACAGGAAGTCCTGAACATGGTGCAAAAAGCTCCGGCTGGGCAAAGCGCGCTCGGCATGATTGAAACCCGCGGTCTGGTGGCGTCTCTGGAAGCCGCCGACGCGATGGTCAAAGCCGCCAATGTCACGGTGGTCAACCACAGCAAGGCCGGTGGCGGCCTGGTGTCTGTCATGGTTCGCGGCGAAGTCGGCGCGGTCAAGGCGGCGACCGACGCCGGGGCGGCGGCTGCGAACAAGGTGGGTGAAGTCATGGCGGTCCATGTCATTGCGCGCCCACACGACGAGATCGAAGCCTTGCTCGCGAATCTGGGTGGCGGCGGCGAATAACACCGCTGCACGGCCGTGGATTAACCCCGCCCACTCCGTGGGCCCCAGTGGAAGTTGAGTCCCTTGAACAGCGACAACGCCAGTTTTCAGCACTTTGCCGATGCCATGGCGGGCGGACGACGCAGTCAGACATCGCCAAGCCCGGCCCCGGCGCGCGTCGCCGTGCTCGGTGGTGGCGCGGACGGCGCTCTGGTTGCCGCCCTGTCGGTGATCGCGGGCATAGACACCGTGATGTTCTCGGCATACGGCCAGGAACTCGCCGCCTTGCGCGGTGGTGGTCTTACGCTCCGCGGTGAAGGGCCGATCGGCACAGTGCCGGTGGACCCAGCGTCTGGTCCGGGGATTCACACCACAGCCGAACTCGATGCCGCGCTCGCGGGTGCCGACGTGATCGTGCTGACCGGACCACTGCACAAACAGCGCACTTACGCCATGGTGTTGGCAGACCATGTGAGCGACGGCCAGACTCTGGTCGTGCCCAATGCCGGGACCTTCGGTGCGCTCGAGACGGCCAGTCTGCTGCGCGGCGGTGGATGTACGGCAGCAGTGAAGGTTGTCGAACTCTCGGGCTTGCCGTTCTGGATTGACGGTGAGGTGCCACGCCTGACGTTGAGCAGCCGACAAGCGCTGCAGGCGGCGAGCTTGTCGTCTGGAACTCTTAATAACGCAGCACTGACACCAGTTTTCGGTGAGTTGTCGGAATCGGTGTCTGTCGCCCAAACCGCGTTCAGCGATGCGAGTGCCGCGATCGAATTGCCGGCTCTGTTGCTTGGTGGGCCAGTTGCGGCGGGCGGCGGTCCGGCCGTGCCGGACGGTGCGGTCGCGCGTGCCGAACACTCTAATTTTCACAGCCTGCTCGGTCATGCTCAGCTAACCGTGGCCAGAGCGCTCTATCAGGAGCGTTGCGCTGTGGCGTCGCGCTACGGGGTGCGTGATCTTGCGTCCTTCGACGAGGCGCTGCTGTGCTGCGCCGGTGCGCCGCAACAGGGTGCAGAGCCCTCCGCCGGACGGCGGGCCGTGCCATCGCAAATGGCGGCCAGCTTCCGAATACGGGACCTGGTGCAGGGCTCGTTGCAACCGCTGGTGTCTGCGGCCAAAGGCGCGGGTGTGCCGGTGCCCAACAGTGTGGCGATGGTGCAGTTGGCCTCGACCGTGCTCGGTGATGATCTCTCACGAAACGGGCGCACGCTTGCGCAACTCGGGGTGAGTGGTACCGACCCGGACAGTGTGCGCCGGTCATTTGAACAGTTGACCAAAGGGGCCGCGTAATGGACGGTGATCTGCTCGCCATTCAGGCGGCACGTGAAGCGGCGGACCGCGCCTGGGACGCGTACAACCGCTTCCTCGGCACCGACCCGGCGCAGATCGACGACATGGTCATGGCGATGGCGCGCGCGATCGAACCCGAGGCGGTGCGTCTGGCCGAGATGGCGGTCGAGGAAACCGGCTACGGCAACGTGCCGGACAAACGCATCAAGAACCTCTTCAACGCGCTGTCGGTCGCCGAATGGTTGCGCGACGTCAAGACCTTGGGTGTCTTGTGGCGCGATGACGCGACGCGCATCGCCGCGATCGGCGAACCGATGGGGGTGGTCGCCGCGTTGGTGCCGGTCACCAACCCGACCTCAACCATCATTTTCAAAGTGCTCTCGGCGGTCAAGGCGGGCAACGCGATTGTCTGCGCGCCGCACCCGCGCGGTGTGCGCTGTGGTTTGGAGACGACGCGCATACTCGCACGCGTCGCCGAGGAACACGGCGCGCCTGCGGGCCTGATTCAATGCCTCGACCCGGTCAGTCAGGCCGGCACCGCCGAACTCATGAGTCACCGTCGCACATCGGTCGTAATGGCGACGGGTGGGCCGGCCATGGTGCGAGCCGCCTACAGCTCGGGCAAGCCGACGCTTGCGGTCGGGGCGGGCAACGTGCCGGTCTACGTGCACGCGTCGAAGTCGGCCGAACTCGGCGAAGTGGCCGAACAGATTCTGATGTCGAAAGCCTTCGACTATGGCACCGCCTGCGTCTCCGAACAGGCACTCGTGGTCGACCGCAGCATCGCGCGTGAACTGCGCCACGAGATGAAATTGCGCGGCGCATATTTCTGCACGCAAGCCGAATCTGCTCGCCTGGCACCAGTGATATTCACCGCCGATGGTGGCATGCATCCTGGCCGGGTCGCGCAGTCGCCGCAGCGTCTCGCGGAACTTGCAGGCTTTGATCTACCGCCGCGCACGCGGGTGTTGATTACCGAACAATCCGAAATAGGGCGGCAAGCGCCTTTGTCGGCCGAGAAACTCAATCCGGTGCTGGCGTGGTACGAGTCGCGCGACAGTGACGAGGGCATTGCGCTGAGCCAACAGGTTGCGCGTTTTGGTGGCTGGGGCCACACCGCGATCCTGCACGCCGACGACCCGGACATCGTATCGCGCTATAGCGCCATGCCGGTTGGGCGCGTGCTGGTGAACACGCCTGGCATTCTCGGTGGCATGGGCTTTTCGACCGACCTCGAGCCGAGCTTCATGCTCGGCACGGGCACGTCATCTGGTTCGATCACCTCGGACAACGTGACAGCCTTGCATTTGATCAATATCAAGCGTGTGGCATTCGAATCGCGCCCCTGGCGTGACATCTACGACGTATACGGCAACTGACACGGAGACAGCACGTGAGCCAAGGCATTACCATTCGGGCACTGATGCAGATTGATCGGCTGCAACCGAAATTTGCCGCCTACAACGGCGCGACCGTGCAAGGCTCGGTGCCGCTCTCGGGCGATACCGTCCTGATCGGCGAATTGGCGCCGGGCAACGGCGTGTTCGGTCTGATAGACGTGGCCTTGAAGGCGTCGAGCGTGGAGGCGACGACCCAGTTGGTCGAGCGCGAGTTCGGCTTCTTCATTTTGCGCTCGCCGTCGAATGCCGAAGTCAGTGCGGCGCGTGACGCCATCCTCGCCGAGCTTGGCATGTCGATGAACGATCGGCTCAAGCCCAGTGTTGAATCCACGCAGATCATCAGTTCGGTCGAACCCTATCAGGCGCAGTTGCTCAACAAGTGGCGCAAGGGCTCACTGGTGGTGCCGGGGCAGACACTCGGCATTATCGAGT
>CALDHJ010000132.1 GCA_937941555.1 uncultured Granulosicoccaceae bacterium
AGCTCTGGAACACCTCGGACGGCTCCAATGGCAAATCCTGTGCGAGCTGTCACGGCGATGCGTCCGACTCGATGGCGGGTGTGCGGGCGCAAATGCCGAAATGGAGCGCGACGCTGGGCAAGCCACACACTATGGAAACCCAGATCAACGTGTGCCGTACCGATCAAATGGACGCCGAAGCGTGGAAATGGGAAGCGCCGGATATGCTCGCCATGACAGCATTCGTCGGCTTGCAATCTCGCGGCATGCCGGTCGACGTGCAAACCGATGGCGGCATGGCGCCGTGGGTCGAGCAAGGCAAAGAGCTCTACTACACCCGCGTCGGTCAGTTGGACATGGCGTGCGCCAACTGCCATGAAGCGAACCACGGCAAGATGATCCGCGCAGACCACCTCAGCCAGGGACAGATAAACGGCTTTCCGGTCTACCGCCTCAAGTGGGCCGGGCTCGGCTCGATCCACCGCCGGTTCAAGGGCTGCATGGACAACATTCGCGCCACACCGTTCAAAAGGGGTTCGGACGAGTTCATCGCGCTCGAAGCCTATATTGCAAGCCGTGGCAACGGCCTGAGTGTGGAGACACCGTCCATTCGCAATTGATTGGGCTACATCGAAACCGCAAGCAGCCATCCGGCTCCCGGTGGCTGCTTTTTTTATCCTGACGACTCGCCAGCCCCCGGAGGCGTTTCCATGATTTCACGTCGAGAATTCCTGCAAGCGGCCGTCGCCGCCTCTGCCGCGCTCGCCACGGCGAGTCGCTCTCTGGGCGCGCTGGCCGCGGGCCAGTCCATTCGCCAGAGCGACCTGCTGGACTTCGCCGACTACGGCAACGTCACCCTCGTTCACATCACCGACATCCACGCACAGACACGCCCTGTGTATTTCCGTGAGCCGTCGATCAACATCGGTGTGGGTGACGCCAACGGCTTGCCGCCCCACATCACCGGGCGTGATTTCCTCACCGCCTTCAACCTTACACCCGGCAGCCCCGCGGCCTACGCACTCGCAAGCGAAGACTTCGTGGCCCTGGCGACTCAGTACGGTCGTATGGGAGGCCTCGACCGCGTGGCCACCGTCATCAACCACATCCGCGCTTCGCGAGACGCCAACATGCTGCTGCTCGACGGCGGCGACACCTGGCAAGGCTCCTACGTGTCCCACCAGACCGGTGGTCAGGACATGGTCGACATCATGAACGCGCTCAAGCCTGATGCCATGACCGCACACTGGGAATTCACCTTTGGCGAAGAACGCGTGCAGGAGATCGTCGACAGCCTGCCGTTCGCCTTCCTCGGGTCCAACATCTTCGACACCGAGTGGGACGAGCCCGCTTTCGAGCACACCGTGTTTCACGAGCGAGGGGGCGTGAAAATCGCCACCATCGGCCAGGCATTCCCCTACCTTCCGGTGGCCAACCCGCACCACCTGTTCCCGTCCTACTCCTTCGGCATCCGCGAGAGCGTGTTGCAGGCCAACGTCAACGCCGCGCGCAACGCCGGCGCCGAGCTCGTGGTGCTGTTGTCGCACAACGGTTTCGACGTCGACCGCAAACTCGCCGGCCGGGTAAAGGGCATTGACGTGATCCTGACCGGACACACCCACGATGCCATCCCCGAGCCGGTCAAGGTCGGTAACACGCTGCTGATCGCTTCGGGCTCAAACGGCAAATTCGTCTCGCGACTCGACCTCGATGTGTCATCAAGCGGCGTGCGCGGCTTTCGCTACCGATTAATCCCGGTTTTCGCCGATGCGATCGAACCTGATGCAGATGTCGCAGCGCTGATCGACAACTCCCGCGCCCCGTTCAGAGATACGCTCGGCACCGTGCTCGGCCAAACCGAGTCCCTGCTCTACCGCCGCGGCAACTTCAACGGCAGCTTCGACGACCTGATCTGCGAGGCATTGTTGTCCGAGCGCGAGGCCGACATCGCCTTGTCACCGGGTTTTCGGTGGGGCCCGAGCCTGCTGCCCGGGCAGGACATCACGGTCGAAGACCTCTACAACGCAACCGCCATGAGCTATCCCGCGACCTACCGCACGGACATGAACGGGCAGCTGATCAAGACCATTCTCGAAGACGTTGCAGACAATTTGTTCAACCCCGATCCCTACTACCAGCAAGGGGGCGACATGGTGCGCGTGGGCGGCATGCGCTACCGCATCGACGTGAGCAAACCCATCGGTGAACGCATCAGTGACATGGAGCTCGTGTCCACCGGGAAACCGATCGACCCGAACGCCCACTACAGCGTCGCCGGTTGGGCATCCGTCAACCCCGACACCGATGGCCCGCCGATCTGGGACGTGGTCAGCGACCATCTCGCCAACGTCGGCACGGTGCAACTCGACGACACACCGCTGGTCTCCGTCACCGGCACCTAGAAAAAAACTGTGCAGTTTTCACTGCACCGCTGCCCTCACCCAGACAACTCAACAAAGCTGTAGGGAGCCTCCGAATGCGTTCCAGGCGAGTGCGAGGCAAGGCGAGAGCGAAGAAAAAAGTGCACCGGGCTGGCGCACCAGTTTACTTGAGTAAATGAGCATTTTTTCTTCACTCTCAACGCTGCATCGTGGGGCAGGCCCTCCTGCCGCATGGGACGTGTTCGGTGGCTTCCTAGCCGAACATGTCGGTGGTGATGCCGATATACCAGCCCTCACTTTCCATGTATGTCTGCTGGCGCACGTCAGCGGACTCACCCGTCTGCGACACGAAGCCCGATGTCTTCGCGATCTTCTCGGGTGTGGCCTCGTAGGAAGCCCCGACTTTCACGCCGTCGTTCTCGGCGATCAACGACCAACAGGTGTTGGCGAAGGCAATCGCCTCGTGGCTGCTGCCAGTCAAATCCGCAAGGATGGCACTTGCGCACACTTTCGCCTGGCTGTTGGCCGAGAAACCGGACTTCGGCATGTCGCCTTGCTGGGCGGCATCGCCGAGCACATGGATATGTTCGTCGTCGTGGCTGCGGAGGTTCTCTGCGTGCACCGGCACCCAGCCCGCGTCGTTGGTGAGACCGGCGCGGCTCGCAATGTCACCGGCGCGCATCGCCGGAATGACGTTGCACACGTCGACCTTCTCGACCGTACCGTCGATCACCAGCTCCATCGAATCCGGCCGCACTTCCACCGCATCGCCGCCGAAGTCGGGACCGATGCGCTCGATCATGCCGCCGTAGTGATTGGCCCAGCCCTCCTCGAACAAACCTTGTTTGGAAAACTTGGGTTTCGGATCGGCGATCAGGATTTTCGCTGTCGGATTGTGTTGCTTGAGGTGGTGCGCCACCATCGAAATCCGCTCATAGGGCCCCGGCGGACAGCGGTAGGGGTTCGGCGGCGCCACCATCGCGTAGGTTCCCCCCTCCGGCATCGCCTCGAGCTGCGCCTTGAGCAATTGCGTCTGGCTGCCGGCCTTGTAGGCGTGCGGCATGCGGTTCTGCTGGCTCACGTCCCAGCCCGGTACCGCACCGTCGACAAAATCGATGCCCGGCGAGAGCACCAGGCGGTCGTAGCTGATCTTGGGGCCGCTCGCGAGATGCACTTCGCGCGCATCGCGGTCGACGCCGACCGCCCAGTCGTGCACAACGTTGATGCCGTAGTCCGCCGCGAGCTTGCCGTAGCTGTGGCCGAGCGAATCGAAGTCCTTGAAGCCACCGAGGTAGAGGTTGGAGAAAAAGCAGGTGTAGTAGGTGCGGGTCGGTTCGACCAACACCACGTCCACTGCGCCCTGGCTTTGCGCAGCAAGCGTGCGCGCGACGGACGCACCGCCGGCACCGCCGCCAACCACCACGACCCGCGGACGGGATGCGCCCAGAACTGTCGGGGCGCTGAGCGACAAGGCGCTCGCGGTCGACAGGCTGATGAAAGTGCGTCGATTGAGTTTCACTGTGTCTCCTCCACATGATGACGACTGTGCGTGTGCGAGCGATATCCCAAAGAGTGGCCCGACCTGCACAATATATCACATTATATTATGGTATTTGAATATTTGTAGTGCAGGATCGGACACGGCCTGCCGCCTGTCACGCGCCAGTCCGGTCTTGCACTAATGTCGGCAGACCGAACGCCGGCGCGTTAGCGTGAACGCAGCTGTCAGTCTCAAGAGCCCTTGGGATTGAAGAAGTCCAACAACCCGTGTGCACACGCCTCAGGCAATTCTTCGGCGATGAAATGCCCGCAATCAAGCGGTAGAGTGCGCACTTCGTCTGCCCAGCGCTGCCAGACCGACTCGGGTGACGACAACGTGTAGCGCTGCCCCCAGGGCACAAAAAGCGGACACAACACGCGCCTTCCGCCGTCACGGTCCGCCTGGTCATGGTGTAGATCAAGCGTGGCACCGGCCCGGTAATCCTCCGACATCGCTTCCAGCACCGACGGTTTGTGGAAACACCGACGGTATTCGGCAACCGCACGCGGATCGAGCGCATGCGCACTGCCCGCCCAGGTAGTGAGCAACTGGTCGAGAAAGCCGTCCGGGTCTGCACCGATCAAACGCTCGGGAAACGGCGCCGGCTGCGCGAGCAGCGGCCAGTGGAATGCATCAATCGCAAAATCCTTGTCAGCCGCCTCCCAGATGTCGAGTGTCGGCACCGTGTCGAGGCTCGCCAGACGCTTGACGCGATCAGGGTGGTCAAGCGCCATGCGGTAACCCACCCGCGCACCGCGGTCGTGCGCAGCCACATCGAATCGATCGTGTCCCAAGGTGGACATGAGATCGACGAACACTGCTGCCGTGAAGCGCTTGCTGTGGTGTGAGTGGTCATCGGAGCGCGGCGGACCGAGGCTGTCGCCGTAGCCCGGCAGGTCCGGGATCACCAGTCGAAAATGCGGTGCGAGAATCGGCGCGACCTTGTGCCAGGCCACGTGACTCTGGGGGTAACCGTGAAGCAGCAACAAAGGTGGACCGGATCCGCCAAGCCGCAGGTGGATTCGGGTCTGGCCCGACCGGGACTCGCCTGACTGGGACTCGCCAACCGGAATGGTGACATCTCGGGTCTCAAAACCCGGAAACAACTCAGACTTTGACAACACCGGCCTCCACAGTCGGCAGTGGGCACAATTCGCCTCGAACTGTCCCAGCCTACACCCTTGACAGGCACCATCGTGCATGTCATTAATATGTTAACGATTAAGATGTGATCGAAAATGCCGAGCTTCCACAATTCCCTCCCCATGGTGCTCAACACGGCGCTCGACAGCGTCATGCCGATCTACCGCGAGTTGTTCGCGCGCTACGACCTGACAGAGACCCAATGGAGGGTGCTGCGAGTGCTTTGGGAAGCCGAAGCGGTCAGCTCTATCGAGCTGGCACGCCAGACCCTGATCCCGGCGCCGAGCCTCGTGGGTGTTCTCGATCGGCTCAGCCGAAAAGGCCTGATCGCCCGCCACCGCTCCGCAACCGACCGTCGACTGGTCAAGGTACGCACGACCGACGCCGGTCAGGCGCTGGGCGAAACGGTGATACCGCAAGTGGAACGCATCCACGATTTCATCCGCACACGCGTGAGCGCAACCGAGTGGTCGCGTTTGCAACACACCCTGAACACTCTGTCCCAATCCACACAACACATCACCCTGGCCGCCGTCCTCGGCGAGCCGGAGTCTGTCGCAACCCAAGAGGCCGTCTGACATGTCGCAACGCGAAGAGAACCTGACCCTCCCGCCCTCGGACCACTACCCCATGGGCAACGGCATTCGCACCAGCGCAGAGTACATCGCCGGCCTGCAAGACGACCGCGAGGTGTGGACCAAAGGCGAGCGCGTCGCCGACGTGACACAGGAACCCGGTATCGCCCGAGGCATCGCCACCCTTGGCAAATTCCTCGACCGCCAACACGACACCACTTGGCAGGACACCATCACCTACGTGCACGACGACGGCGTGCGCAGTGCGATGGCGTTCAAGCCCAGCAAGACGAAAGAGGACGTCATGGCGCGCGGCCGCGCCTACTACGAATGGGCGAAGTGGTCGGCCGGGATGTTCGGGCGCACACCCGACTACAAGAACGCATCCGTCATGGCCTTTGCAAGCGCCACCGACTTCCTCGCGCAAGGCACCGAGGGCCAGGCCGATTTCGCCGCGAACATGACGAACTTCTACAACTACGTTCGCACCAACGACAAGGTCCTCACCCACACTCTGGTCAACCCCTCGGTCAGTCACAAACAGGCGAGCGAAGGCAAATTCAGTCAGGACGTCGCGCTGCACGTGGTCAAGGAGACCGACGCCGGCATCATCGTCAAAGGCGCGCGGCTGCTCGCAACCCTCGGCCCCTCGGCCGACGAGATCGAAGTGTTTCCCTCGACCGTGTTGCGCGCAAGCGAAGACAACCTGCCCTTTGCGTTCGCGTTCGCGCTGCCGATTGCAACCCCGGGCCTCAAGCTGATCTGCCGCGACACCTACGACCAGGGCAAGTCCCGATTCGACGCACCGCTCGCCTCCCAGTTCGAGGAAATGGACGCAGTTGTGATCTTCGACAACGTGCTCGTGCCCTGGGAACGCATCTTCATGTACCGGCAACCCGAGCTCTGCAACCAGGCCTTTGGCGCGACCAACGCGGTTGTTCACATGGCGCACCAGGTCGCCTGCGGCAAGCTCGCTAAGGCCGAATTCGTAACCGGCCTCCTGTGTGCGATCACCAAGGCGACCGGCCGTGACAAGGACCTCGCCCTCAAAGGCATGATCGCCGAGGTCATGTTCATGACCGAAACCGTGCGCGCACTCTTGTTCCAGGCCGAGCACGAAGCCCACGAAGACCAGTACGGCAACATGATCCCGTCGCGCCGTCCGCTCGACACCTCGCGCAACCTGTTTCCGAAGTTCTACCCGCGCATGATGGAGATTCTGCAGCAGATGGGCAGCTCGTCTCTGATGGCCACACCGTGCGAGCTCGACTTCAACAACGCCATGAGCGCTGACGTCGAGCAGTACTTCCAGGTCGCCAACCTCGACGCGCGCGAGCGAGTGTCCTTGTACCGCCTCGCCCACGATGTCGCAGTCTCCGGCTTCGGCAGCCGCCAGACCCTCTACGAGCGGTTTTTCTTCGGCCCGCCGCACCTGATGCACGCGGCCTACTTCGACCTCTATCCCCGCGACGAGATGATCGAGCGAGTAGATGCCATGATTGACGGTACCAACTAACGGGAATCGCAGATGGCACACGACGACAAAGCCGCCCAGGCACGCGCCCTGCGCGACGCCCTGTCAGCCTTCGCAACCGGAGTCACCATCATCACCACGCGTGGGGCCGATGGCGAGCCGCTCGGCATGACAGCCAGCAGCTTCAATTCGGTCTCGATGGACCCGCCGCTGATCCTCTGGAGCGTGACCAAGACAGCCTGGTCAGGGCCGGCCTTCAGGGACGCCCCGCACTTTGCCGTGCACGTGCTGGCAAGTGACCAGAGCGGCCTGTCCAACACCTTCGCACGACCCGGCGAAGACAAGTTCAGCGGGGTCGACACAGCCGACAATGCCAACGGAGTCCCGACCCTGCCTGATGCGGCAGCGCGATTCGATTGCCGCAACTGGGCGGTTTACGAGGGCGGCGACCACTGGATCATCGTCGGCGAAGTCCTGCACTTCGAGCGGCAGAAACGTGAGGGGCTGGTGTTCTGCAACGGCGGCTACGCAACCGCCAATCCGATACGTCCGCCGAGCACCGCCGCTGACGAGCCGTCGGGAGAAAGCGATGTCGACAACATGCTATTTTACCAGTTGTCGCGCTCCTACCGGCAAATGGCTCAACAGGTTCACGCAGCCGTCATTGAATGTGGGCTGACCCTGCCGGAGTGGCGCATCCTCGCATCGCTCGACCCCAGCAGCTCACGCGATCTGCCAGATCTCGCAGCGCGCACTTTTGTCGAGCCTCACGCCCTGCCCGACATGCTGCAAAGTCTGGCCGCTGACGACCTCTGCTCAGTCGCCGTGGATGGCGATCGGATGACTGCGTCCGGTACGGAAAAAGGGGCGGCGCGCGTCGCCCACCTCCTGAGCATGAGTACCGCACTTGAAAAAACCGCCTTGGCGGGCACAAGCGATGCAGAGCGCGACATTCTCTACACGCAACTCAAGCGGATCATAGCCAACACCAACACCTGACTGCCCAACACGGCTCGAGCGCCACAGAGCGCAACGGGTATGATGTCGGCAATCTGAAAAATGGGAGCGCCTCGGTGCCAAAGCGTTTTTTTTCCGATAAAAATCGCCAACCCCACCTCGGCCCCTACCCGCTGGAGCGTCTCGCCCGCAGCCAATCGCTGCCCGATCTCAGCCGCTGCCCGGCCTTTGCCCCGCTGTCATTCGACGTACCTGACGCACCCGACTCGATCATCAATGCGATGCGCGAGCACCAGTCGATGCTCGACGCCATCCGCATCGGTTTCATCAACCCCGGTGAAGCGGCGTGCCCGCCCGAGCCAGCCGCCCGCGCCGAACACCTCAAGGCCTTCGGGTATTTTCTCGACGCCGCGATGGTCGGGATCTGTTCGATCCCCGACAGCGCCCGCCTCGCCGAGCCGTTTCGCAACCCCGGCATCGATCAACTCGCCGACGACCTGCGCACCCGCCAGACCAAGACTCTCGCGGCCGGCATCGACCTCATCATGGCGGATTTGCGCGAGTCGATGGACGCGCCCCCGTCCGACATCGATCACCACCGATTTGCCGTGGTGTTTCTCTACGAGTTCCCGCGCGATCCGACCCCGGACGAGCCCGGCACCGATTGGATTCTCGATTCGCAAGCCCACCGCGCCGCACTGCTCGCGAGCGAAACGGCAGCGGTTTTGGCCAATTACCTGCGCCTGCTCGGCTTCGACGCCCGTGCGCACACCGCCACCACCACCGACCTCGATCTGAACCAGTTGGCTGTGTCGGCAGGCCTCGCGACGGTTGAAGACGGGCTGTTGGATAACCCCTATCTCGGCCGCCGCTTCGGCATCGGCGCGTTG
>CALDHJ010000133.1 GCA_937941555.1 uncultured Granulosicoccaceae bacterium
CCGATCGGGCCCCCGCCGATCACCAATGCGGTTTCCCCGGCTTGCAATGCGGACATGCGCACATCGTGGCACGCGACCGCGAGTGGCTCGACCAGTGCGGCGTCCTTGAGGTTCATGTCGGCGGGCAGGGTGTGCAGGGTATGGGCCGGGACATTCCAGACCTGTTGCATCGCGCCGTTGGTGTCGAGCCCGAGGAAGTCGAGGTTGTGGCAGATGTGGTCGTGTCCGGCCTCGCAGGCCGGGCAATCGCCGCAAGCCGCAAGCGGTCGAACCACAACCGTGTCACCTGGTGAAAAGCCGCTGACAGCACTGCCAACGGCCGCCACAGTGCCGGACATTTCGTGCCCGATGATCCGCTCGAAGCCGACGCGCGCATCCATGTTGCCGTGGAACACGTGCATGTCCGTGCCGCAAATGCCGCAATAGGCCACGCGTACAGCGACTTCATCGGCCGCGGGTGGCACGAGATCGAGTGTGGTGACTTCAAACTGGCGGTTGCCGCGGTATACCGCGGCGGAGATTTGTTCAGTCATGTGGCGGTCCTGTGCGTTGTTCAGTGTTGGCTGTCGTGCGCGTCTCGGAGCGCGCGCCAGTCGAAATTGACACCGATACCCGGCGTGTCGGGTACGACAGCAAGGCTGTCTTCGACCACCAGGGGGCGGTCTGTGTAGCGGTCGATCGGGAAACTGTGTACCTCCAGCCAACCGGCATTGGACTGAGCTGAGACGAGACTGACGTGCAATTCCTGCATGCCGTGGCTGCACGCGGGAATGTTGGCGGCGTTGGCGAGCGATGCCACGCGCAGCCAGCCGGTGATGCCGCCGCAGTTGGAGGCATCCGGTTGGATGTATGCCAGGCGCGCGTCGCGAAAGGCGAACTCGAACTCGTGCACCGTGTGCAGATTTTCACCCATGGCCAACGGTACCCCGGTCGCCTGGTTGATTCGGCGGTAGCCGAGGTAGTCATCGGGGATGATCGGTTCCTCGAACCAGAGGATGTCGTGGGCCTTGAACGCATTGGCGGCGTCTATGGCTTGCTCGACGGACAGCGCGTAGTTGGCATCGACCATGAACGCACGCTCTGGCCCGAGCAGCGAGCGCACCGCCGCCACGCGCTCCACGTCTGTTGCCAAGGCGGGTTGGCCAACCTTGATCTTGACTGCATCAAAACCCCGCGCAAGGTATCCCTCGGTCTGACGCAACAGTTTGTCCAACGGAAAATTGAGGTCGATGCCGCCGCAGTAGGCCTTGCAGCGATCGCTGGCGCCGCCGGCCACTTGCCACAGTGGGGAGTCGAGTGCCTTGCATCGCAGATCCCACAGCGCGATATCAATGGCGGACACGGCAAACGACACGAGGCCGCCACGTCCGACGTAGTGCAGATGCCAATTGAGCTGATCCTGAATGGCTTCCACGTCGGTGACATCCTGGCCGAGCAGTTGGGGCGCGATGTCGTGTTCGATCAGGGCGGCGATGGCGCGCCCGCCGCGGCCGCCGGTATAGGTGTAGCCCGTGCCTTCGCTGCCATCGCGCAGACGCACCGTGGCGGTTATCAGCTCGAAGTGCGTGTGGTCACCGTGTTTTGCGTCGGTCAAGATTTCGTCGAGCGGCAGACTGAAGCGATTGACTGCAACAGCCTCAACGGGTGAGGAGGCTCCGGTTCGAGCTGAAGGCATGGCGATACATCCGCTTTTTTGGTCGGACCAAATATCGTGATTTTGGACAGAATTGTCAATTCTTATGGGGAATTGCCAAATTTGGTTATACGATAGGGGCTCAACCCCGGATCGGCCGCAAACGACTGACAGCCCGAACATGAAAACGTCACCCGATATCACACGACTGGCTTGTCTCGGCGAGGTCATGATCGAGCTTGCGACTCTGGACGCGCGAACTGCGCAAATCGGCGTGGCAGGCGATACCTACAACACGGCGGTGTACCTCAGGCGGCTGCTGTCCGAACAGCGCGATGACTACGACACACCCGCCGCACGCGACCTCAGCGTGAGCTACATCACGGCGCTCGGCGACGATCCCATGAGCGATCGCATTCAGGCCGAACTGCAGCAACACGATCTCGATACTGACTGCGTCGAGCGCCGACCGGGACAGTCACCCGGGCTCTACGCGATCGAAACCGATGCCAATGGCGAACGCAGTTTCAGCTATTGGCGTGAGAACGCAGCTGCAAGGAGCCTGTTCCAATCGCCTGCGCGTGTCGCGCTGTCCTGTATCGAGACGTTCGACCTGATCTACCTCTCGGGTATTAGCCTTGCAATATTGCCCAGCGACATGCGCACACAACTGCTGGCGGAGCTTGGCCACTTCCGCGCGAAGGGTGGCACTGTGGCGTTTGACAGCAACTATCGCCCCCGGCTGTGGGAGAGCCAGGCGGTTGCGCGCGAGGTAACAGAAGCCATGTGGTCCTCTGTCGACATCGCGCTGCCGTCGCTCGACGATGAAATGGCGCTGTTCGGTGACATCGATGAAGCAGCCGTGCTCGATCGCCTGGCACGTTGCGGTGTGAGTGTGGGTGCCTTGAAGCGTGGCGAGCAGGGGCCGATGGATCTCGGACCCGACACGGATGCGAGCGAACACGGGTCATTTGCGCGTGTCGAGCAGGTGCTCGACACCACCGCGGCGGGAGACAGTTTCAACGCGGGTTGGCTCGCGGCTTTTGTGCAGGGTCGAGATGCACACGCACGCCTGGTGTGCGGCCATGCTCTGGCAAGCCAGGTGGTACAGAAGCAGGGTGCCATTGTTGATACCGTCACGGTGTAAGCGCTTCGGTTTTGTATCCGCGGGCCAGCCGTTTCCGTGCGGCTGGCATCGGGTTTAGGCTGCCCCGTGATCGGTCTTCGGACGGTGAAAGCAGTTATGGCGATGTCTGAGTGCACTGTTTGGCAGCGAGTGAATCACTGCTTCGGATTTCTCTATTTGGCGTTGTGAACGCGTGGGCGATATTTTCCGCCAAACGGCATAGACTCCGGTGCACCAGAAGGGCGACCCTGTCCACGCCCAAACGTGAGCCTCACCATGACTTTCTCTGTTGTAGCCCGCTGCGCCGAGACCGGCATGTTCGGCGTTGCCGTGGCGTCCAGCTCGCCCGCAGTTGCCGCGCGTTGTGCCTATGCCCGGGCAGGGGTGGGTGCTGTCGCCAGCCAGAACGTTACCGACCCGACGCTCGGTTCGCTCGCCCTCGACCTGCTTGAACGCGGCGTCGACAGCGCCGAGACGGTGGCGACCTTGCGTCGCACCCGAAACCACATGGCTTACCGCCAGCTTCTGGTGGTTGACGCGTCGGGTTGCAGCGCCATTCACTCGGGCGAAAACGCGCTGGGAATCTGGAGCGAGGCCGCTGCGGAGAACGTCGCCTGTGGTGGGAACCTGCTCGCCAAAGCCGATGTACCAGCGCGCATGGTGGATGCCTTCTCGGCGAGCGAAGGCGCGCTGGGGGATCGGTTGGTTACGACACTTCGGGCTGCGCTGGAAGCGGGCGGGGAGGCCGGGCCTGTGCATTCGGCTGGCCTGAAGTTGGTGCGCGACGTGCCCTGGCCGGTTGCAGATTTGCGGGTCGACTGGAGCGATGACGACCCCGTTGCAGAATTGTCAGCGTTGTGGCTGCGCTACGCGCCGCAATTGAACGACTATGTCACGCGTGCGCTCGATCCCTCGGCGGCTCCGAGCTACGGCGTGGCAGGCGATGAATAGTGTTGTGATCGAGGACCCGACATGGCAGCAAAAGCGTCTGCGAAACGCGTAGCAACCGTTCGATCTCCGCGCCCTGCACCTGGTGCGTCGGCGCGTGCACCCGCGCGAGCAAGTCGCGACGCCGTCAATCCGGTTGCCGCCCGTTCGGGAGCGTCTCGCGTCGGCTTGTCTGCGAGCCACTATACGAGCAGCACTGTGTATGCACGTGAACAGCAGTTCCTGTTTGCACGGGGGTGGGTTGCGTTGTGCCGGGAAGACGAGCTGTCCGAGCCGGGAGGGTTTGTGGCAACGCAGCTCTTTGATGAACCCGTTGTGGTCGTGCGTGGCAAAGACAACCGCGTGCGCGTGCTGTCCAATGTGTGTCGACACCGCGGCATGTTGTTGGCCGAGGGGACAGGGTGCGTCTCACGCTTGCAATGTCCCTACCACGCCTGGACCTACGGTCTCGACGGAAAGTTGCTGGGTGCGCCGTTGATGCGCGATCAGGTGGCCAAACGCAATTGCGATTTACCCGAGTTCGGGGTGTGGTGTTGGGGCGGATTTGTCTTTGCCAACGCCGATCGCAAGGTGCGTCCCCCGCGCATGACCGCACTCGATCAGCAGATCGGCCGCTACGGGTTCGAGCACTTCCACCTCATCGATGTGTTCGAAGAGGAGTGGCCCTGCAATTGGAAGTGTCTGGTCGAAAATTTCATGGATGCCTACCACTTGTCGGTTGTGCATCCCGGCACACTGCGGCCGTTGACGCCGAGCCATCTGAGCCGCAAGAGCGTCAGCGGCAAGGCGTTCACGAGTTACATCGCGAACTACACCGATACAGCGCCGCTTCGCCGCAACCACGCTGCCGAATTGAGCGACGCCGAGCGCAGGCAATCCCAGCTTTTCTGTGTGTACCCCTTTCTCATTGCCTCGGTGTCGGCAGACACCCTGGCGTTTCTGATGTTGCAACCCAACGGGGTCGATTCGGTGCGTGTGCGCTGGGGGTTGTCGAGTTTCGAGGCCCGCTTGAGTCGCGGCGCGGCGCGCACGCGGGTCAAGAAATGGCAGGCGATCAACCAGGAAGACCACGCGGTGCTGGCGCGGCTGCAACACGGTTTGCGCTCGCGGGTGTATCGACCCGGGCCACTTGCGCCGCCGGATCTGGAAGGCAGCGTGGCCGATTTCCACCGGTGGTACCGCGGGGCATTGAAGAAATAACGGCAGTGCGTCAGAGTCTGCAGTTCGGGCATGCGGACGAATAGCGATGGCATTGGGTTTTACACTCAGGCAGTTGGAGTATTTTGTGGCTGTGGGTGACGCCGGCAGCATTGCCCAGGCTGCCGAGCAGATTCACATTTCCGCGCCGTCCATTTCCGCTGCGATTTCCGGCCTCGAGCGTCAGTTCGATGTGCAGCTCTTTGTTCGTCAGCACGCGCAGGGTCTGTCGCTGACGCCTGGCGGACGCGAGCTGCTCGCGGAAGCGCGGCGGTTGCTCAAGCAGGCCGATGCGCTGACCGCGGTGGCGTCGGATATCGGTGGAGCGGTGCGCGGGCCGCTGGCGATCGGCT